>JAQBYJ010000011.1 GCA_027622555.1 Verrucomicrobiota bacterium | reverse complement strand
ATGACTCAAACATGGCGCAATCTCAGAAGCCTGTCTATACGAAACTTTATGTGTTACATGGTACTAGGTACCTATTTCAAACAAAGTCCCCGTTTCTGGTTGAACATCCAAACGGAGTGCGATGTCCGCAGTGCCCTGAAAGATGCCTCTGCATTAACCTCCCATATCAAGCCCTATGAAGCCGTCGCTGAATCGGGTGGTTCCTATGAAGCATGATTCAGTCTTTTAGCGAGAAGGAAACGGAGAATCTTTGGGCCTCCGAGAAGTCGCGGAAGTACCAAGCCATTCTTCGCCCAGGCCTAATTTTGGTTTAACAGAATTGAGATGTCGGTATTGACGGATGAATGGTAAAGGAGCGCACCTGCTGTGCGTGACTGAGATAAGAATGAGGAACATTCGGCATGTCGGTCTGAAGGTGCGAGCAAACCGAACAACAAGACATTCGGCTTTGGAATTGATTGAAAAAAATATTTTGTTGAAATACTACATTGCTTGCACCTGCTGAAAGCTAAATTACTCGAAAGTTAATTCAGCTGAAAGCGGCCGTAGCCCTGGAAGATTTAAGATTTCCTCCCGGCAATCACCTGGAAGCCCTTAAAGGTGACGGTCAAGGGCAACACTCCATCCGCATAAATCAGCAATACCGAATCTGTTTTGTTTGGACTAACGCCGGACCTGAAAAAGTAGAGATCGTAGACTACCATTAATCACGCGGGCTCATCCCCTGTGGGGTAAAAAAGCTGTTGGGAGTAGCCAAGCTTTCCACGAAAGCTAAGCTGTTGGCCCCCTCCAACCCGCCGAGAGTCACGTTCCACTGCAATTAACTCGCGCAAAGCCGCATAGACGCAAAGTAGGGATTAACTAAGTTTCAGAGTCAGCTCCATGCTCCCTGTGCCTCCGTGAGAGACCTTGTATTTCAAATCCTGATCTTAATCTTAATCCTGGTCGAGCCTTCACCACTGTTTAGCTCCGTGCCTCCGTGAGAGCCCATCGAATCTTGATCCTGATCATGATCTTAATCGTAGTTCTGATCCATTCTTAAGGTCGTAATCCCTCAAAACTATTAACTGTTAAACCATGGGTTCCTCCTTCAGGATACCTCCATGCCCAAACAAACAATCTCCGTCGGTGACCTGACTGCCACCATTGTTGACAACGCTGAGCACGGTGAGCACCGGGCCGGCTACAACGGGATCGCCAGCCTGCGGCACCGGACAAGTAAGCGCAGCCTCTTCGTCGAGAAATACGCGGGCCTGAATTTAGAGCACATCTTCAGCGGAGCAGGGGAGGACAATCGTGATGTCTTTTTCGAACCCCGGGTCGCACCCATGGAATTGAAGAAAATCGCCGAAGACACTTTCGAGCTGTATCAGCTCCCCACACCGACCTTCCACCTGGTTAGCTGGACACGCTTCCAGCTCGTCGCGCCGCACTACATTGATATGACTTTCACGTGTCGGGCCACTCAGCATGCATTTAACTACGGATACATCGGGTTATTCTGGGCCAGTTATATCAATGCGCCCCTTGACAAGAGTATGTATTTCTGGGGAGGACTGGAAGGGGAGAATCCGACCTGGCAGCAGCTCGTCACCCAGCAGCACAACGACAAGAGTACCGTTCGCCATAAAGACGACGATTTTCAACTTCAGTGGGAGGAAGGTTCGCGCGACACGCTCTACAAGAACATCTCACCCCTGCGTTATCACTTACCGTTTTTCTACAGCCATTTTGATGACCTCACCTGGGCGGTTATGTTCGATCGCCACGAAGGTATCCGGCTTACCCATTCCCCGAGCGGCGGTGGGCTCAATGCGGAACGGCAGACCACCAATCCCGCCTGGGATTTTCAATTCATCATTCCCGACTACGAAGTTGCCACCGACTATACTTTCCGCGCCCGCGCATCCCTCCAGCCCCGCATCTCGCGAAAACGCATAATGCAGGAGTACGAGGGCTGGCGTGAGTCGAACGCGTGACGAAACTTTTTTTGAGCAACCATACACAAGATTAACTCGTGCAAGGCCGCAGAGACGCACAGTAGGGATGGGTTAGGTTATTAGAGTCAGCTCCGTGCTCTCCGTGAGAGCCCTTCAAATCTTGATGCTGATCTTGCAAAACTTTATGGCGTAGCCACAAGGACAAAAGCGAAAAGGGTCAATGTTCATATATCATATTTATGATTTCTATGAATACTTCTTTCCCCATTCCCGCTAATTTTTTAAGATTGTTCTTGGTAGAGTGATGTGATTTATTTGTATAACTTCATTCACTTTTCTACTGAGAAAGATAGGGCAAATTTTTATGAATATGAAATATGAACATCGACCCCATTCATGGCTCCCATTCATGGCTCTGTGGGAAGGAAATGATCTCTATGGGCTACAAGTTTCGAGCCCCAAACAAATCGGATGTCAACGAATGGAAACGAATAGAAGATGGAATTGAAAACGGAACCGAATGGGAAATCAGGACGATTAGAAAAGAGGTGAAAAAAGAAAAACCAAAGAATTCACCAGAAATGAAAAAAGCTCTCGGAATCACAAAATGAACCCAAAACTTAACCAGCCAGTGTTGGAGAACTGAATGCCAACCACAGATAACGCAGATTTACACAGGTACGAGTTTCCGTAGCAGTCGATGATGTCGCGGGCGTGTTGATCCGACATGAAAAAGAGGACATTGGATGATTTCATTTAAAGGGTAACAAAATCGAAACTAACCGATGGTTCAAAATTACTCGCCGACTCCGTTGGTTGTTAAAACCTGAAGATTGTGAACATATTTCACGTCAGGGTTTTGGTAGGTCCAAACGATTTGTTTATCGCGGTTCACCTCAATCATTTTCAATCCATCCTCGGACTGGTTTCCATAACAAGAGACCAGGAAGTTTCCACTTTTTAAAACCTGTAAGCCGCAGACATCCTGGAAAATTCCCCCCAATTCGTCGGTTGATAGATGCCAGACCAGTTTCCCTTTTTTATCGAACACCACCATGCGATTTCCTGAGGCGCAGGTAATAACTGTCGAACCATCATCAAGCCGACTGGCGGCGAAAGTTCCGTTTTGGGCTGCAGGGCCGCCCAGCTCTGGAAGGTCCACTCGAAATGTGTGAACTACCTTTCCTTTGTTATCATATTCCTTTACAAACGGCATGATTCGGTGAGGCACCAGGTAGTTACCATTATCCAGTTTTCTAGCCATACGTGTCTGCATATGAATATTGTCTGTTTCTGGTTGAAGAGGAATGGCAGCCGTGACTTTCCCTGCTGAATCGACCTCAACGAGTCTGGGAGATTCGCCTAACTCGGTCACGAGGGTTTTCCCGTTTGGCAGACGCTGAGCGCTCATGATTTCGGAATTAACCGTTTGCGTATAGGTCCAGATGATTTCCTTGGCCGGTGTTAATTCAATAACTCGTTTGGGGTAGGTGATCAGGTAATTTCCATTCGACAGCTTGGTGATATCTTTGGATCGATCATCATACTGCCACGTAATTTCGTCTTGTTCGTTAAATTCAAAGGTCTTTGGACCGCTGATGACAACCGAGTGTCGTATTCCAAAATCGCTTTTTTGTTGGCTCCACAATGAACTGGTTAGGAGTAAACCCAGTATTAGGGTATATTTCATGCTGTATAGATTTGTATCACCAAAGCTATCCACGATCCATTCGTTGAAAAGGATTAAAGTTCTCTTTGCTTCGTTAGTCCGCCCAAGTGCTAGTAGCGTGATTTGATATAAGTTTCGTATCTTTTTTGTAGCCAGGTATGGGCCCATGAGCAAAGCCCAACACAAACAAAAATCGCCAGGGTGAAATAAATCCAAAATGTGGGTGCGACCATTGCGTTTGCATAAGCGAAGCCGATTTTAGAAAATATTACATAGCTGAGGGATGCACAAGAGATCAACATTGCGCTAACGAGCATGCTAAATTTCCAAGGAATCATTTCTACCTTCGGCGCATGTTGATAACTGTAGGTTTTGTTATGGGGCTTAATGAGGGACCAAAGAATAAGAATCCCTGCCTCTGCAATAAACAATATTGAGAAAACATGCATCCAATGGATGGGGATTTCGATATCCATCATTGCAAGGCCCCAAACGAGGAAAAAATAAACCACAATATGAAAAAGAAAAATGAATTGGGCAGCTGCTGGTGGAATTCGAAGCTTCCGGGCAAATAACCCAAGGACAACCAGGCAAACCATGGGAATAGCTATGAAGCCAGTGAACTTTGCTATAAATATAAAAATGCCGTCCGGAGCATTGGCCAAATTAGGGGCGATTGCCATGGTAACCAAGGCACTGATAATCGCAAAAATTTTCGATACTTTAATCAGTTTATGATCGTCGGCATTTTGGTTTATTAACGGCTTGAAAATATCCAAAGCAAACATCGTCGCCGTTGAATTTAAGAGCGAATTATAGGTCGAGAAAACTGCCCCAAGAAGAACGGCAATAAACAAACCGAGTAACGGGGCAGGTAAGGTTTCGGCCACCAATGCAGGGTAGGCCATGTCGGTTGGTTCAAGATCAGATCCGATAAGATGATAAGCGAGCAATCCGGGAAACAACGCAACGAAGGGGATAATCATTTTGAAAAATCCAGCAAGTAGAAGTCCTTTCTGACCTTCCGCCAGGCTTGCTGCTCCCAATGCTCGTTGAATTATAAATTGATTCGCGCTCCAGTAAAACACAGCCATTACCATGAGCCCGGTGAAAACAGCCGATATCGGGATTGCATCCAATTCATGGCCGGTACCAATCGCGTTGAGTTTTTCGGTATGAGTGGTGGTTATTTCATAAAATGCTTCCGTTACGCCTCCCCCGAGTTTCTTGCCCAAAGCTATAAGTCCAAAAACCGGTATCAAGCAACCTACGACCAATAAACCGATACCATTTAGGGTGTCTGAAACTGCCACTGCGCGGAGACCTCCAGTTATAGCATATACCGCTCCTATGGTACCAATGAGCCACGTTACCGCCCACAGAGACTGCGTTTGGGTGAGGCCTGTCATCCCTTCGACATTCAATGTTTTCATTAAAGCCAACGATCCGCCGTAGAGGACAGAAGGTGCCGTAACAAATAGGTAGCCAAACATCATGAGTCCGACTACCAGGCGTTGGGTTCCATCTCCGTATCGAGACTTAATGAAAGAAGGGATGGTTGCAAAAGCTCCACCCAAATACATGGGAAGGAAAAGTACGGCTAGTACTATGATTCCACGAACAGCCCAGACTTCCCACGCCAAAGCTGTCATGTTCCCTGAATAGGTAAGTCCGTTTTGACCAATCAGCTGTTCAGTAGAAATATTCGTCAACAGCAAGGACCCTCCGATAAACAAGCCTGTAAGTCCATTGCCTGCGAGAAAGTAGCCATTGGCTGACGAAACTTTGCCTCGAGTCTTACGCCAGGAATACCAGGCAACGAACCCCATAAATGCCAAACAGGAACAAATAGTAACCATCTTACCTAGACTCTATGGCGTAACTTAAAACACGATAGTTTTTTAGCCGGTGTTTTAAGCCCAAATATATAAAATCAGTTATTTTGGGTTTGTTGCGAATTGAATGAAGGAGTGACCTTGCCCGACAATAATGAGTTACCATTTGTAATCAAAATAGGCAATTTCCCGAGCAAACGCTTTTGAAATTTTATCCCTATCGTTCTCTGTTAAAAGCTCACGATAAGTACGCTTATCTTTTCTGAATCCTGTTTTGGTTTTTGGCAAGTAAGGGGTTTCCCCGAAATTGAATTTTTCACCAATCTCTATCATGGCTTCTGTCAATTCTTCAAATCGAAATACTTTATCTACAACGATGTTTGACACCGATGAATAGAGTTCAAATCCACGAATGTGGTTTGCGCTGGATGATTGAATAAAGCTTGAAATTGATTGGCGAGGTTCTGTTGGAAATCGATAGTAATACCAGGATACGACTTTATCCCAAGGGTTTCTTTCAAAACAAAATTTGTAGTAGGAATCCCAAGCGGTAGTTTTTATATATCGTCTGATAAATACTGCACTCACATGGTTCATGAATTCGAGCCTTCTTCTGTAATAAATGGCCTCCATTAGATCTCTTCTGGAGTAGTCGCCTAAGGGGATTTTGTAGTTCTGTGGCCCTGGAAACCCCAGCTGCTGTCTGATTGCTTCGTCCTCCGGACTAATGGGTGTAATGATATCCTGAGGTCCACAATATTTTGAAAGAGCAATCTCTATGCTCGTCCCGGCTGTTTTCTCAGTTTTGATAAAAATAAATTTATGTTTATGAGAAATAATCATTATGCCGTGGGATGCGTTTGAATGGCCTACTTGTTTTACGCGAATGATTTTCAGTTTTCACAAACATAAATAAGATGCCAATCATTCGATTCCCTGAATGTATGCGTCAATACAAAGATCTAACTGAGTGCTTTCGTTCTCTAATAATTTTGAAGGATGATACCTTGACCACATCCTTGAGATTCAATGGAATTGAGAGCTATGAGGTCTTCCGATTACCTTAATTGGGTAAGATTAAGTATCGTGCTAATTCTGCTTTGTGAAATATCAATGGTGGATGCGCAGATTATTCCTGCATTCTCAGGTATTCAAAGGCAAGTTACGGGCAAGATTCAACTGGAGCTCAATGTTCCAGGTGAGCAATACGTGCGTATTGATACTTCATCCAATCTAACTCAGTGGAATGGGCTGATCACTTTTCAAAGTATAGGTGACGACGTATTTGTTGATAACACTCTACCTGGAATTGACTCTCGCTTTTACCGAGCTGCGGTTATTACAAATGCAAGTGTTCTCACCGGAGATCACTTGTCTACGAGTCAAGGAGAGGCAGTCATTCATCCGGTTAACCATGCATCTTTTGTGATCAATTGGAACAATCTGATGATCTACAATGACCCGGTTGGTGCGGCAATCCTCTATTCGGAATTTCCGAGAGCAAACCTTGTTCTGGTTTCTCATCGGCACAGCGACCATTTCAGTAACGCCACACTCGATGCTGTCAAAATGGATGGGACCGTTATTGTAGCACCACCGGATGTTTTCAATCGCATGACCGCAGCACTTCAGGCCATCTCCATCTCCTTGCCAAATGGCGAAATGACCACTGTGTTGGGAATGAATATAGAAGCGATTCCTGCCTACAATGACCGTCACACGCGAGGTGAAGGAAATAGTTATGTTCTAGCCTTGGGCGGCAAGCGCCTGTTTATGGCAGGTGATACGGAAGGTGTTCCGGAGATGAGAGCTTTATCCAATATCGACGTCGCCTTCCTTTGTATGAACCTTCCGTTTACTATGAGTGTTACTCAGGCCGCCAGCGCGGTTCGTGAGTTTCAGCCCAAAGTAGTTTACCCGTATCACTTTCGAAATCAGGATGGTACTTTTTCGAACCTTGACGACTTCAAAGCTCAAGTTGGTTCCGACCTCAATGTCGAAGTGCGCATTCGAGATTGGTCTTGATCTGGTTTCTTTGGATCGCGGTTTACACCGGTGACAATAGTTGAATTCCCGTATCCTTTATGGTGCTCAGTGCGCTCTGGATGTTGGTTAATAAGGCTTTTAAATTCCCAGACCCTGGCATTGAAAGCGTTATGCAATTATCCGCCATATGAATGCGGAGACTGGGCTTTGGGATATCCAGCGTGAGTGAGGATAAGTCTGCTTCGTATTTCAAATGAGCTTCGAGTTCTGGAATGTTTTCAATGGCGTCGATTTTTTCCTCAATGTTGATCTTGCCAGAAAACTCGATTACCACGGTGTCGCAGTAGTTTGAAAATGCTTCGCTGAATGCGTCTTCCAGGAATACTTCTTGTCGACGAATAACGCCTATTTCTGTGGTGATTATATACCCTGTTGTGTCATCTGGATTTTGTGAAATTGACAGGTTAACATCGAAATCGGGCGTCTTGATCGTGGCTGCATCCTGATCGCATGCAAAGTTCAGGTTCTTTCTCCGGTAACCTAGATGTGTGCGAATGTTTTCATAAATGGCTTCCGCTTGAGTTTTTACTTCTTCGTAGCCGGCTCGTTTTACAAATGCTTCGGCGGAGCTGAAATGTCCCTGGGGAACATGATGGCCTTTTTGAAAACCACTTAAGCTTCTCACAAGCCCAAGCTTTTCACCGCGTAAGGAAGTGTCCTTTAAAGCGCTTCCAAGTCCCAATACGTTGGCTCTCTTTTTCGAAGTGATTGAAGTGAGGTCAGCCAATAGTACCGGTTTCATCGGATTGCCGAACCAGATCGGTGTTTGAGTCTCAGTACCGGTACGCGTCAGTCTTAATAGGCGAGGAACTTCTTCGGCCAAATATTCTCCCAGAGATTCGTCAGTCAGTAGCTTGTCTTTTCCCACTGCTTCCTGCGCATTTCCTGAAAGGGCGTTTATTAGACTACAGGACCAAATACCGTGACGAAGGGTTCGATTAGACCACGATGATTCGTTATCCCTACAGGATATGAAAGCTGCTTGGTTTTCTGTTTGCTGGCAAAAAAGACTCAACTCTTCTCCTGAAAAACTGGAGACTTCTGATTCGAGGTTTTCTTCGTTCGGAAGATCGCATCGGCTGGGGTCGATGAAGATGACCGTTCTGCCATTTTTGCGAACGCCTATCTCTTTTAAGACTGTGGATAATGAAATACTGGTTTCGCGAATATCGCTGGGCTGAGTATCATGCAAAATCAGGTGGTTTAGCTGGTTGAAAGAAAGCATTTGTCCGGCAACGAAAACCACCAGTGTGTCACCGATATCAATGCTTTTGATGAAGTGTTTTAACGACGTTTCAATTGTCGTCTTGGTTGCCTTCGAACCCAGGAGTTTTACGCAGGTAATCGGGTCTGCTCCCAGGGCAAGCCATGCATCTACGAACTTACTGCAATCATTATCGGCAAAGGAAACAGAGGAGAAGGTGGGGTTCTGATAAACTTCAACTGCAACGGCGAATACATGAATGCGGGTGCCCATCGGTTTTAACAGGCACTATTACTTTCCAAGTCCAAGGGTCTGATTTTTATAAAAAGCAACATTGAAGGTAGTAGGTTTTTTCAAATGGATTTGAAGAAAACGATAATCTTTGGACAAAAGACGCAATTACGACAAACAATCATTTCTTTATTTCAATTCATCTTTAAAAAGAAATGAGCGATTTTCAGATTCCTTCATGTTTTTTGATCTGGCACCATTTTCTTTTTGCATGGGTAGAAAGATGTTTCCACAGTTTGGTCCGGAAACAGATTCTTTATGCCACCACATCCTGATAATCCAAAACCTGAAACAGCCGCCTCACTCGATTCGCCGCTTTTCTGTAATCTGGATGCGCATAGAGTTATGTTGCAGGCAATCATTGATCATTCGCCAGCCGACATTTATTTGAAGGATTTGGAAGGTAAATATTTGTTGGTGAATCGGAATTTTGGTGAACGTGTCGGAATGGATCCATCGGTTATAATTGGAAACACGGTCCACAATTATTTCACTAAATCTGAAGCCGATCAAAAATCGGTGAACGATGAGATTGTCGTGAATGAAGGAAAGGCGCGACAATTTGAGGAGGTCGTCACTATGAGCGATGGAACTCATACGCTTCTGTCGGAGAAGTTTCCAATTAAGGATGAGAACGGAAAAATTTATGCCGTGTGCGGAATCTCCACAGATATTACTTCACGCAAGGCCTATGAGAAAAAGTTGCGCCAACTAAGCCAACAGATTCAACAGCAGGGGAGGACTTTGGAGATCGTATTATCGTCTTCACCGAACATCGTTTACATGTTCGATAGCCAAGGGCGTTTCCTTTACGCCAATCAATCCGGGGCTGCTAATTTTGGAGTTCGTCCTGTTGATATAATTGGGAAAACCTTGAAGTCACTAAAACTGCCTGTGGGAGTTTTCGAACCTTTCATGGTGCATCTTGTTCAAGTTTTTAAGACGGGTAAGACGATCAAAGATCAGTTGGAGTTTTCCACACCAACCAGCAATCAAGAGCTTTCTTATACTTTGATACCGATCATGGATATTCGGGGTCGGGTGGTTAACGTAATCGCCTACGTGAACGACATCACGCTCGACCGTGAGAAAGATCGCATGCTGAAAAGCCAAACACTTGAAATTAACCGGTCGAATGAAGAGTTGGATGAATTTGCCAGGATAGCTTCGCATGATCTGAGCGAGCCGCTTCGTTTGGTTCAGACTCACTTAAAAGCACTCAACGAATCCATGGGTTCCCTTTCGGACGAGTCGAAAAAGCACCTTGAGCTCAGCTTAGAGGGCGCTGGTCGTATGAAAGTTTTAATTGACGATCTGTTGGAATACGCGCGTGTCGGGATCGATGTCGGGAAGTTTCAACAATTAAAGATGAACGAAGTTCTGGATGCTGTCGAACGAGACCTAAAGCTGAGTATACAGGAATCTGGAGCTACCATCACTATTGAAAAACTACCTTCCATTTGGGGTTTGGAAGATCAATTAATTCAATTGTTTGTTCAGCTAATTTCGAACGGCTTGAAATTCAATACATCTCAACATCCAAATATCGATATTTCTGTTGAGCAACGCAACGAGACGTGGGTATTTGAAGTTAAAGATAACGGAATCGGAATTGAATCCAGCGAGTCGGAACGGGTGTTCCAGATTTTTCATCGAACTCACAGCCATAAGAATTATCCCGGCACCGGTGTCGGATTAGCCATTGCGAGAAAAATTGTTCAACTGCACGAAGGCACTATCTGGGTGAAATCCGAGCTCGGGCAAGGTTCATCCTTTTTCTTCAGTCTGCCAATTCGCCACAAGGGTGGCCATCAGATGATGATAGATTTATTCGGCGAACTTTAAGGATGGAAAGTTTGATCCGTTCACGAGGTTTCTAATAAAACCTTCAGGCAAGATTTCGTTAAATCCACACCAAGTTACTGGTTTAGCTGTTCTCTAATATAGCCGGGCCTATTTGTCGTTATCGAGAGCGCACCCCAGTCTTTAAATCGTTTTGCGATTTCCGGATCATCAACAGTCCATACGTGATACTCGAATCCGTGCTCAATGATCTTCTTGATGTAGGGAGCATTAACCAGATTGCGTGTTGAACTAAACCCATCGGCCCGGATATCGCGCAATGTTTCCAAAGTTGTTTCGGTGGATGGTGTTAACTCTCCTGAGTTGCTTTCTTTAAAATCAGAAAGCCAGCATGCCTTAAACTGAGGTGCCTGTATTTTGATTTCTCGAATAACTTCCATGTCGAATGCGATCACGACAATTTGTTCGGTCTTCAATCCGGATTTCCGGATTTCTTCAATCAAAGATGGAACGATTACCTTACTGCACTTCACTTCGATATAGATTATTTTGTCGGTGGGAACAGTGGCGAACACTTCCGCAATGGTTGGTATTCGGGTGCCTTTGTATTGAGGGCTGTGATGGCTACCAACATCGAGTGTTAGCATTTCGTCCAGGGTTTTTTCGAGGACCGGCCAACTTTTCCCTGTAGTGGTTTTTGTATCTTTATCATGTACGCAAACGATGTATCCGTCCTTGGTTAAATGAAAATCACCTTCGATCGCATCTGCCCCTTGCTGCCAGGCAAGCTCGAACGCCGGAATTGTATTTTCAGGTGCATCCTTGGAAGCCCCACGGTGTGCGACTATGAGTGGTTCGTTTGCCTGGGCGGTGAATACGGTCATTAGAAGAATGGTGGAAAGGAATAGGGGCTTCATTTTATCTAATTGGTGAGTGAAAAGAAGTTCATTGAACACCTATTCTTGATAGGGGTAAACCAAATTTAGTTCTGGGGCTTTCAGTCAAGGTCTCCAAGCCGCTCAACCTTTCGTAACCCGGATTATATTTCCCCGTGCTTGAGTACAAGTCTGCTTCCTCTCGTCGAAACTATATCCTGAAACACAAAGAGCACTACCGTTAACGGGTAGAGCTCCTTGGATTTAAAAGTCTTCGGCTAAATTATTTGCGGATTAAGGCAAAAGGCTCAGCTCGGTAAAGTTCTAAAGGCTCGATAAAACTTTTGCAGATTAAAGAGCCATTTTCCTCAATGACTTATTGGTTGTGTTGAAACTAGATGGGTCTTACGTCAACGGCACACGGGCCTTTTTGACCTTCGCCTACTTCGTATTCAACTTTTTGGCCTTCATCTAAAGATGCACGACCGGATGTTTTGATTCCTGAATGGTGAACAAATAGGTCTTTTCCTCCGTCATCCGGAGCAATAAAACCAAAACCTTTTTCATCATTGAACCACTTTACTGTACCTGTACTCATAACTTACTTTTTTCTTATTAGATTAAATATCTGTTTTGCGAGCAACGTGCTTTTTTAAACAGATGCAGAAGAGGAATGTTAAGATTTTTGGAAAAGGCAAGGGTGAACCTTTGCCTGACATTTTCTTAAAACAAAGAATTAAAACGCTGTTCTTTAAAGGCTTAGGGAAACTCATCCAGGACTGTGCGGATCATTTATCCTTAATTTTCATCTCAAGTTTTCATTTGACCCTCAATCACCCTCACCAATCGTACCGTTAATGAAACTAGGTGCATTGTTTGATTGGGACGGGGTGGTCATTGATTCCTCAAAGGCGCATGAGGAAAGTTGGTGTATGCTGGCGAGGGAAATTGGAAAGACGTTGCCGGAGGACCATTTTAAGCGCGGATTTGGCCGAAAGAATCAGGTTATTATTCCTGAGATTTTAAAATGGTCGGACGATTCATCCGAAATCGAGCAATTAGGAAATCGGAAAGAAGAACTTTATCGCGAGATTGTAGCCGAAAAAGGCGTGGACAGGATTCCTGGGATCAAGGCGTTTCTGCAGGATCTAAATGAGGCGGGGATTAATTGTGCGGTGGGTTCTTCAACTCCTCGCAAGAATGTTGAAACGATTTTGAGCCTGGTAGGGTTTGGCGAATTGTTTAAAGCGATCATTTGTGCAGAGAATGTTTCTCAAGGGAAACCGAACCCTGAAGTATTCCTGACCGGGGCCGCTCAAATTGGATGTGATCCTGCCGCTTGTGCAGTATTTGAGGATGCCTTCTTTGGACTGCGAGCCGCCAAAGCCGGTGGAATGAAAGCTATCGCTCTTGCCACGACACATGCTGCCACTGAGCTTGAATCTGAATCACCCGATTTGATTTTGGAAAATTTTATAGGGTTCAACGCGAAAAAGTTCATCGAATTATTTTAGTCCCTGGCTTCCCATAATAAACAAAGTCCAAGTGCCGGTTAAAAGAATATGTATTCTTCCTTTGTGTTCTTCGGGTAATCAGTAGTTAATTTTCTTACCTTAAATAAATTACGTCCAGGCGCCTAATTCCAATCTTCTCAGTTTATGTCTAAAAAAAAGAAACTATCCCTTACTGCAAAAATTCTTATCGGAATGGTTTTGGGCATACTGCTGGGAAGCCTGTTAAATGAATCCTATTCAAATGAAACCTGGGTAAAGCCATACCTGGTAGAAGGGTTGTTTGGAGTTGTTGGGACTATTTTTATAAATGCTCTCAAAATGTTGGTGGTGCCTTTGGTTTTGGTATCCTTGATCTGCGGAACGGCTGCCCTCGACGATGCCCGGAGAGTGGGGACGGTTGGAGTCAAAGCTGTTAGTCTTTACTTACTGACTACGGCTATTGCCATAACCATGGCTCTGGTCTTTGCACTCTTAGTGAATCCGGGTAAGGGGATTGATCCTGAGAAGTTTATTCAAAAGGAAGTGGTCGAAAAATCCCTCGTTGAGAAGCAGGTGATTTTATTGGAAAGCGAACTGGATGCCGTAAAAGCAGTTATCAATGACGTCGCTACCAATCAACTCAAACTGGATCCTCTCTTTAAGTTTGCCGGGAAAAAGGAAGAAGAAGCCGTTTCGACTTTCACACCCGATGAGGCACCTCCGTTAAAAGAAGTGATTATCAACTTGTTTCCCAGCAATCCCTTTCAGGCGATGGTCCAGGGTAACATGTTGCAAATTATCGTGTTTGCGGTGCTCTTTGGATTAGCACTAACGATGTCGGGCGATCGCGGAAAGCGTGTGCTCGCAGTATTTCAGGATCTTAATGAAGTGGTTATGAAGCTGGTTCTAATTCTGATAGAATTAGCTCCTTACGGTGTATTTTGTTTGGTTAGCAGAACCTTTGCTACTCAGGGTTTTGATGCGATTTGGCCATTGGCAAAGTATTTCTTTCTGGTTGTGGGGGTGTTGATCATTCATGTGGCCTTTGTCTATCCATTGCTTTTGAAACTTCTAGCTGGATTGAACCCTCTGATGTTCCTGCGTAAAATGCGGAACGCACAAATATTCGCATTTAGCACAGCCAGCAGCAACGCAACCATTCCGGTAACTTTGAGAGCTGTAGAAGATCGTCTGGGCGTGGATAACTCTATTGCGTCTTTTACGGTTCCATTAGGTGCCACAATCAACATGGACGGTACGGCTATCATGCAAGGTGCGGCGACCATCTTTATTGCCCAGGCTTACGGAATAGATCTAACCTTCGGAAACTTAATAACGGTTATTTTTACCGCTACTATTGCTTCTGTAGGAACAGCTGGCGTTCCGAGTGCAGGACTCATTATGTTGTCTGTTGTACTTACCCAGTTGGGTTTGCCGGTAGACGCGATTGCTATCATCTGGGGAATTGATCGTCTTCTTGATATGGTGCGAACTTCCGTTAACATTACGGGTGACGCTATGGTAACAACCATTGTGGGGAAGTGGGAAGGACAGCTTGATATCGAGATCTTCAACAAAAATATAGATACAGACGGCTCTGTGGATACTTAGAGAATTGAGATTTTTATAGCTAAATGGAAACTCCGAAACCGTTTAAGTTGGCCGCCGACTACACCCCGGGTGGTGATCAGGCTGAAGCGATCGAAGCCTTGGTGAAATCTATCAACGACGGAAATCGTTTCCAAACCTTGCTTGGGGTTACCGGGTCAGGGAAAACCTTTACCATGGCCAATGTGATCGAAAAGATACAACGGCCGACCTTGATCATTTCTCACAATAAAACGCTGGCTGCCCAACTTTATTCGGAGTTTAAAAACTTTTTCCCGGACAACGCGGTCGAATACTTTGTGAGTTATTATGACTACTACCAGCCAGAGGCTTACGTCCCATCGACCGATACTTATATTGAAAAGGACTCCTCCATTAACGACGATATCGAACGCTTACGAATTGCGGCAACGAGCTCGTTGATCAGCCGAAAAGATGTGTTGGTGGTGGCGAGTGTTTCTTGTATTTACGGGCTGGGTTCTCCTGAAGATTTCAAGGCACTTATGATTTCTATCAGAGTAGGAGACGACCTGGGTCGGGACGCGCTACTTCATCGAATGGTGGATAACCAGTATAATCGAAATGATGTGAGCCTGACCCGTGGCAATTTCCGTGTTCGAGGAGATGTGGTGGATATATTTCCTGCTTATATGGAAACAGCCATACGCGTTGAGTTCTGGGGAGATGAAATTGATAGTATTAAAGAGTTGGATCCTTTGACTGGTAACACAGGTGCGTCGCTAAACTATTTCGACTTGTACCCAGCCAATCAGTACGTCACTACGAAAGACAAAATTGACGGATCGATCGAAGGTATTCGAAATGAGTTGAAAGCGCGTATCGCCTATTTTGAGTCTAGAGGGTTGTTGCTGGAAGCTCAGCGAATCAGTATGCGGACCGAGTATGATCTGGAGCAACTTCAGGAACTCGGGTTTTGTAGTGGTATTGAAAATTATTCGCGCTGGTTTAGCGGACGCAAAGCGGGTGAACGTCCGTTTTGTCTGATTGATTTTTTCCCGGACGATTTATTGATCATCCTGGATGAGAGTCATGTTTCGTTACCACAAATTGGTGGAATGTATGAAGGTGACCGATCACGTAAAACCACCCTGGTGGAACATGGATTTCGCCTGCCGTCTGCAATGGACAATCGTCCCATGAGCATGGAAGAGTTTATGGCTTTGGCCAAACAGGTTCTGTTTGTTTCCGCTACGCCACGGCCATTTGAAATGCAGAATTCCGCTGTAGTCGCAGAACAGATCATACGACCAACCGGTTTATTGGATCCCATTATGGAGCTCCGATCCACCAAGGGGCAGGTGGAGGATTTGATTGGAGAAATCAAATTGGCCGTCGATCAAAAGGAACGGGTCCTGGTAACGACCTTAACCAAACGCATGTCTGAAGATCTGACCACGTTTTTTCGCGAAGCAAAGGTGCGCGTTGAGTATCTTCACTCCGACATCGATGCTGTTGAACGTATTGAAATACTGCGACGTCTTCGGTCCGGCGATTTTGATGTTTTGGTTGGGGTAAATCTTTTGCGTGAAGGCCTTGATCTTCCGGAAGTAGCTTTGGTCGCCATCCTGGATGCAGACAAAGAAGGTTTTTTAAGAAATTACACCAGCTTGGTGCAAACCGCCGGCCGTGCTGCACGTCATGAAAAAGGCCGTGTCATTTTGTATGCGGATAAAATGAATGACTCCATTCAGAAAACGATCGAAGTGACTGCTTACAGAAGAGAACGGCAGGAGGCTTATAATACGGAGCATGGGATTATTCCTACAAGTATTCGTCGCGGCATCCAGTCCAGTCTCATTTACAAAGGGAAGGAAGAAAAATCGAATCTGGTTGCTGAAGCGCTCGGAACGGATGAGCGCAAACAAGTCATTGCCGAAATGGAGATAGAAATGCTTCAGGCGGCAGAGAGCCTGGAGTTCGAACGCGCGGCATTACTCCGTGATCAAATTTCTCTTCTTAGATCCGGCAAAGACTCCTCACCTTCTAATACCAAGAGCTCCAAGGGATACGGTCGAAGGAAGAATCGAAGATATTGAGCCCGATTCTGTAATTTGATAGCTTGTTATCTCTTTCAATTTTCATCCTACTTACCCGAATGAACCCTAAACAATTGCTCCAAATCTCCATTCTTTTTGGTTTTTCAATTCATTCTTTGATCGCAGCAGACAAACCGAATATTTTGTTTATCATGTCGGACGATCATACGGCTCAAGCCATTGGAGCCTATGCGACTTTATTGAAACAGTTGGATCCAACGCCAACAATCGATACCCTGGCGGAAGAAGGAATTTTGTTTGAAAACGCATTTAATACCAACTCGATTTGTACTCCTTCGCGAGCCTGCATCATTACGGGTCAGTATAACCATATTAATGGTGTGTTCGATTTGAATGGAAACATAAAGCCGGACAAGCAAATGCTTCCCATTCAAATGAAAAAGGCCGGTTATCAAACGGCTATAATAGGCAAATGGCATTTAAAGGAGGAACCGAATTTCGACTACTACAAAGTGCTCCCAGGGCAGGGCAAATATTTTGATACCGAGTTGAGAACTCAGGGAGACAACCCTTGGCCAGAAAATGTCGAGGTTCATAAAGGGGAACATTCTTCCGATGTCATTACGGATGCTACGCTGGATTGGTTTCAAAATGAGCGGGACCCGAATAAACCTTTCTTCGTCTGTCATCAGTTTAAGGCACCTCATGATTACTTCGAAAATGCTGAGCGTTACCAGTCTTACCTGGCCGACGTTGAAATTCCTGAACCGGATACCTTGTACGATGTGCCAAAAACCTGGGGTTCGATCGGTACTCGAGGACACAACGACGAACTGACCCCGCATATCGGAACATCGATTGGAAGCCGCAATCCTCGACGCTCCTATGCTACCCATCTCTTTGCAATGTTTCCTGAGGAATATCCGGATGACTACGATCCTTCCAAATTGAGTGAAGTCGAAACCACACGCATATCCTACCAGGCTTATTTAAAAAAATACCTTCGCTGTGTGAAGGGGGTGGATGATAACCTCAAGCGACTTTTCGATTACCTTAAACAGGAAGGTCTTTTCGATAACACCGTGATTATTTACACGGGCGATCAAGGATTCTGGTTAGGTGAAAAAGACTTTCAGGACAAACGCTGGGCTTATGATGAATCACAACGTATGCCCTTTATTGTGCGCTATCCGAAGAGCATTCCTTCCGGTATTCGCAGCGATGCAATTATCGAGAATGTTGATTACCCCGCCTTGATGCTTGATTTTGCCGGAGCTGTGATTCCTAAAAATGTTCAAGGAAAATCGTTTCGTGAAATTTGTGAAACCGGTCGTGAGCCAGCTGGTTGGAAAGATGCGGCCTATTACCGTTATTGGATGCATATGGCCCACCACGATAATCCAGGTGAGATGGCCATTAGAACCAAGAACCATAAACTCATTTATTTTTATGGCTGCAATTATGAAGGTGGTTATCGGACGCCTCCGGGTTGGGAGCTTTATGATCTCGAACGTGACCCTCAAGAACTCAATAACGTATATGATCATCCGGCCTACCAAGACGTTCGTGATCAGCTTAAAGTTCGATTTGCAAAACTTCGAATGAATGTAGGAGATGATGGTTCTCATTACCCGGCAGTGGAGAGGGTGGTTCAAGAGTTCTGGGATTACGATGAGATCGATAAACAAAATGCCTTTAAAATATCTCACGAGTTCTTAAAAGTTCGTGAGGCTGAACTGGCAAAAGCCAACAAGTAATCATTGAAAGAGGAAACATAATTACCCAAGTTTAAATTAAAATGGATCTTAGACTTAAAAATAAAAAGGCATTTATAACCGGTGCCGGTTCTGGAATCGGTCGAGCTATTTCTCAACGTTTTGGTGCGGAAGGTGCCCAGGTTTTTGTATTAGACCTGAATGAAGCGGGGGGCCGGGAAACGGTTTCCTCTATTGTCGAATCAGGCGGCACGGCAAGTTTCCATTCTCTGGATGTTTCCAATGGCGCTGCGGTTAAAGTCCTTTTCGATGAACTGGGCCCCGCTGACATTTTGGTCAATAACGCAGGTATCGCATCCATAGGAAATGTGGAGGCTACTTCTCCTGAAGAGATGGATAAAATCTATGCGGTAAATATCAAAGGTCCCTACCATTGTTTATTTGCGGCCATTCCAGGAATGAAAGCAAATGGTGGAGGTGCCATCCTCAACATGGCTTCCATCGCAAGTAAGATTGGTATCAGCGACCGATTTGCTTATTCGGCCAGTAAGGGTGCGGTATTTGCCATGACCCTGTCAGTTGCTAAAGATTATCTTGCCGAAAACATTCGATGTAATTGTCTCTGCCCGGGGCGGGTGCATACTGCATTTGTTGATTCCTATTTGGATAAGAATTACCCGGACAATAGAGATGAGATGTTCGCAAAACTTTCCGCCTTTCAACCGATTGGCAGAATGGGTAAACCGGAGGAGATTGCTGCGTTAGCCGTTTTCCTTTGTAGCGACGAAGCCTCGTTCATTACCGCCAGCGCCTATGACATTGATGGCGGATCGACCTTGTTGAGGTAGGTCTACTGAAAAGTGTGGCAGGTGTCGGGTGTCAGTGTTCAGGGGAACTGAATTTTTAAAATCGTCCTCCTACTCAAACTATTCCTCCTCCTTTCTACATTAAAGCTGTAGGAGCGGGTTTATCCCGCGATCGTTTCGAATTTGATCCGCGGCTACAAGCTTCCAAGTCCTCCGTGAAATCAGCTCGTTAAGCCTTAGCTTTATAGACAACATTTCTGGATCATAGAAAAAGGTTAAGTTTAATTTCTAGCAATGCTGTGATCCACATTTAGTACTCCAGGTCTTCCGGGAACAGACTCCCCACTCCTTCGGAATTTTCAAATAAAAATGATTCTGTACCCATTATTCTGTTATAAAGACAAAATCATGGAGAACAGAATCATGGTGTTGGTTCTGCCGATCGGGATTAAGAAAACAGAAATGAACAAACACTTAGATTGCTCGTTGTAACAGCGTTCTTATTTCGCGGCTTCAATTGCTGAACTACTGACCAGTCAATAAATCTGCTAAAAAAAGTCGTTTTCCCCAAAGAGGTAGGATGTGTATAAGGCTATGGCGTAAAGCCCATCCTACGATTTCAAAATCCCACGAGCCACCAGGTTATTCATCCTCCGGGCAACATCTACCAGTCCATCGATTGTGCACTCTGAATAGGTTCGTCCATCCCGTGTATCGATTCCATGACCGGGATCTGCAGCACGTAGACCAGCCAGAGCATCGTCCTCATGATGGAACAATTCGACCAAAACGATTTCCAGATTTCCGGTGGCTGCACAGGCTGTTAGCAAATGACCGATCCATCCGTCGTCGGTAGAAAGACAACCTCGAGTGGTCTTGGCGGAAGCGTGGAACATGCTAATTCCGCCTTCTTTGCCAATTTCTTCTATCGCGGCGACATTCTCTTCCATGCTGAGAGAAGAATCTCCACAATGGGCTGCATCCACAATGATCTTAAAGAAGTTTTCGCCAAGTGCTTCGTTCATCGCGCTTACCGCTTTCCAGCCTTTGCGAACATCGGTGAACGTTTGGAATTCAATTCCACGAAGAAATTCTATGTGCCAGGTTTTAATGCAACTATCGAGCGCTCCGGCTTCGCGAACTACTCGGGCGTGTAATTTCCCGAGTTGAACGACGGCAGCTTCAAAGGCCTCCCCAGTGAGTTCCACTGCGCCTGGTTTCATCCATTCTTCCAAGGATGTTGAGGAAACGTGTTCGATGCCGTAACGCTTTGCAGCTTCAAGGCCGGCCACCAACATCGGGCATACAGTGTCTTCATCGGCTGGATCCATCGGATTACCTCCGCCGACCATCATAATCTGCAAGGGTTTTAAACCGGCTTCATTAATCGCGCCAAACAGTTCATCGCAATCACCTTGGTCTAGTCCTGGAAAGAAAGGAACTTGGACGGTGGTTATTGAGACAGGTGCATTTGCTACTAAGTAATCGATCTCAGAGAGGAGTAGTAGGCGGCCATCCTCACCTCGAGGTAACTTTCCAGCTTCGTTCGGGACAAGGCCTCCAACGAATTTTATATGAGTTGGGACGACCCCTAGATCGACCGAAGTTTTCAGGGTTATAGAAGACATGGAAAACAAGTTGATGAAGTGTCACGCCGACTTCCAGCCTGATTTAAAAGAAAGTGCAATTTCTTACACTACTGAGCATTCCTGTTAATTCAGGACAAAATTACACTCAGGCAATGCTTCCTTGAGTTCGGCGATAATAGATTCCTCATAAAGGTCTGTTTGGAATAAATAGAGATGCTTGAGCTGAGCGAGTTTCGATAATTCACCAACGGAGGTACTGGTAAGTTTTGTTGCGTAAAGGTTTAAGGATTTAAGTTTCTCCAATTGGGCGAGTTTGCCGATCTGCTGACCTTCAATGCCTGTTTTACTCAAGTTTAAGGACTCCAGGTTTTTGAATTTTACCAAGGTCGATAAAGAGAGGTCGGTAAGTTTTGTATTACTAAAATCGGCTTCGATGATTTTCTCTGCATACGGAATTAAGGTTTCAAGGGCAGCGTCGTCGAAAGTTTTTTGAATCGCGAAAGTGTCTACTGAAAACCTGGAAGCATTAGGTTCAATCGGGGTCAGGATAATTCCGGACTTATTTTGAATCTCAGCCAGTTCCGCATAAAGTGCCTGACGTTGATTTTCACGAGCTTCCAATTCTTCCTTGGATACTATTGAGTCAAAGACTGATTGAAAGTAGTTGTAGATGGGGGCAGGAATATCGCCGTATTCAGCAACGCTCAGATTGGGATCTGCTCCTTCTTCAATCCACCAACCAATAAGTTCAACTTCAAGGTCTGATAAGGGAGGTTTTCCATCACTCGGCATGAAGTCATCATCATCGTGAGGTAGGGTTATTCGGAAATACAGTTCGCTGTCCTCCAGGTCTCCTGCTGCTATGGAATATCCCATTTCACCGCCTTTCATAAGGCCTTCAAATGTTTCCATATTGAATTCCCCTTTTCTTTTGTTGGGGTTGTGGCAGCTGTTACAGTTTTGTTCGAAGATTTGGTGTACGACATCCCGGTAAACAATCAAATCCTCCACCGACATGACGACGACCTCTTCTTCAAGTTCGAGGCCAAATAGTGGTCGGATTTCATTGGGCATAAACTTTGTCAGATAATCTTCCCCATGGGTAATGGATCCGCCGTTGTGACTAGATACAAACAACAGACCAAGTGTCGCAATAAGCACGACTTTGTAGCACAACACTGAAGCAATTTTGTTTCCGTTGAGTTTTAATAAACCGAGGCCCAAGCTGAAGATGCCCAGCAAGAGGCTGACACGCATATGATATACAACTAACGCTTCGCTGGAGCCACTTCCATAGGCGAGAATAAGTCCCGTTGATATCGCTAACAGTGTGGCTATTATACTAAGAAAGAGCACAAGCGGTGTTGAATCTTTGAGTTTCGAAACCCCGGGAATCATCGATCCGAATTCCAGAACTCCCAATACAATAAAAAAGCCAATTGGCAGGTGAAGTACTACTGGGTGAAAGCGTCCAAAGAATTGTAATTGTTCTGATTCTCCTAGCCCGGTCAGTGGATTGCTTATAAAAAGCACCAGCATGACCAATGCCAGGAATGCGCTGAGAATGGTAATCAGTTTTTTTATCATTATCAAAGATTCATCGTAAGTTATCTGCGGAATTTCTGAAGACTAATTCCCTGATAGCTTGCTACTCCAAAAGGAAGATATGGGGTTTAACAGGACGATTATGTTTTAAGTTAAGATCTCTTTTACAACGCGAGCTTCCTCTACGCCGGTAAGGCTTAGATCGAGTCCTTGATGCCTGAAGTTTAACCGTTCGTGATTAATGCCGAATTGATTCAGGATAGTTGCGTTTAGATCGCGAATATGCACAGGGTTCTCCGTGATATTATAGCCAAACTCGTCAGTGTTTCCATAAACCGTGCCTCCCTTCACTCCTGCACCGGCAATCCATTTGGTGAAACAACGAGGGTGGTGGTCTCGCCCGTAAGTGGACTCACTGAGCGTTCCCTGGCAATAAATGGTGCGACCGAACTCTCCGCCCCAAATTACCATGGTGTCGTCAAACATGCCGCGCTGCTTTAAGTCTGTAATTAATGCATAAGTGGCTTGGTCGATATCCTTACATTGGTTGGGGAGATCTTTAGGAAGCGAGTTGTGTTGGTCCCAGCCACGATGGAAGATTTGAGAGAAACGGACGCCTTTTTCTGCGAGACGACGAGCCATCAGGCAGTTGTAGGCGAAGGTTCCAGGCACCTTCGCATCCGGACCATACAAATCAAAAATGTAATCCGGTTCGTCGGAGAGGTCGGTGAGTTCTGGCACCGAACTTTGCATGCGGAATGCCATCTCATATTGAGAGATGCGGGCGTGAGTTTCCGGGTCCCCGAATTCCTGATAGAGGTCTTCGTTTATTTCATTAACGCCGTCCAGCATATCTCTTCGAAGATCGCGGCTGACGCCATGAGGATCACTTAAGTAAAGGACGGGATCACCCTTGGAACGCAGGCTCACACCTTGGTGTTCGGAAGGTAGAGGACCGGCACCCCACAATCTGGAATAGAGTGCTTGCGCTTCCTGGCGTCCCGTCCAGGTGGAATTTAAAATTACAAAGGTGGGTAGGTTTTCATTCAAGCTTCCCAGACCATAACTCAACCAGGCACCCATGCTGGGGCGACCTGGAATTTGGTTCCCGGTTTGGATGTAGGTAATGGCGGGGTCGTGGTTTATGGCCTCCGTATACATCGACTTGATGATAGCGAGGTCGTCTACCACTTTCTTCGTGTATGGGAGGAGTTCGCTCATCCAGGCCCCTGCCTGACCAACTTGTTCGAATTCATACATGGACGGCACCACAGGGAAGCGGACCTGTCCCGATGTCATAGTGGTGAGCCGTTGTCCGCGTCGAATAGAGTCCGGCAGATCTTTGTCATACATCGCCTTCATTTCCGGCTTGTAGTCATACATGTCCAGTTGAGAGGGAGCACCCGACATAAACAGGTAGATGCCTCGCTTTGCCTTTGCTGGAAAATGGGGTGATCCCAGGAATCCCACACCCAAACCGGATGGAAGCGTGGATGCTCCCCGAAGCTGAGGTCCCAGGATTGAGGATAAGGCTGCAATCCCGAGTCCTTTGGCGGCCTTACCAAGAAATTGTCTTCGAGATTCTAAAGTGACGTATTGTTCGAGTGGGTTCATGATGGAAAATAGTTGTAGAGGGGCCTTATGCCCCGATTTCATTTAGATGTGTGAAGAATAAAAATTATTAGGAAGTCGTAGTTATTGTTCGATGCTGGGAGATGCACGAAAAGGCCTTCGAGGATGGATCACCTTCTGTAGGAGTTAGCTTGCTGACGAATTGTATTTCTCTCAAAGGCATCTGGCGTGGACCTGAATTTAATATTTATTAATAAACGAATCCAGGTTCATGATCTGGTTGGCCACCATGGTTAGGGACGCCAGTTCAACGGGATCGAGATCTTGATTCGGGAAAGAATCTCCCACCTCAATCAAGCTGCGCGCATCCTTTGGACTCTCTTTGAAGGCGTCATGAAACTTATCGTAAGAGCGCGTTAGAATGTCGTGGTGTTTTTCGATGGGGCCGCTACCAAATGCGTAGGTATACATTTGCCCGATCTTTTCCGAAGTCGAACCGCTGTGGCTTGCCAACGTTCGTTCGGCCAACTGTCGGGCAGCCTCTACAAATTGCGGGTCGTTCATGAGTGTGAGCGCTTGAAGAGGTGTGTTGGTTCTTTCGCGCCGCACGTTGCAGTTCTCACGCGAAGGAACATCGAAGACCACCATATTGGGGGGTGGCGCTGTTCGTTTCCAGAAAGTGTATAAACTTCTCCGATAGAGGGCTTCTCCCTGGTCTTGACTAAAGTGAGCGGTATTAGAATCGGAGTAGGCGACCGCGTTCCATATCCCTTCGGGTTGATAGGGTTTCACTGGAGGTCCTCCGACTTTTGGATTCAGACTACCACTCACGTAGAGGGCTTTGTCACGCAGGACTTCTCCGTCCAGACGATAACGGGGACCACGAGCGAGATAGAGATTTTCGCGATCAATAGAAAGTTCAGAAGGCTGAATGGTGGAGGTCTGACGGTAGGTAGCAGACATCACCAAGGTTTTTATGAAGGCCTTAACGTTCCAATCGGTTTCCTGGAAATGGATAGCAAGCCAATCGAGGAGTTCAGGGTGGCTCGGGTTTTCACCCATAAGGCCAAAGTCTTCTGATGTGGCAACCAAGCCAGCGCCGAAGATGTTTTGCCAGAAGCGATTTACGGTCACGCGTGCGGTTAGAGGATTGGAATCGTCTACCAACCAGTTGGCTAACCCAAGACGGTTTTTGGGCGCGTCGCTTGGTAGGCCTCCGAGAGATTCAGGAATATCTGCAAAGACTTCATCACCGGGTTTGTCGTATTCTCCGCGCTCCAGCATGAAAGCAGATGGAAGTGAGTCTTTTTCTTCCATAACGAGCGAGACTATCGCTTGATCGTAGATGTGATTGTAGAGTCTGTCATTAATCGCTTCGGCAAGCTTTAGCTCAGTGTATTCAGGGACATGCAGGCTATAGTAATAAGCCTCCAAGGAGCTGGCATCGCCTCCTCGTCTGCGTTCCTTGGGAATCGACAGGAGCTCAGCCAGTTTATTGGCGGTCATGTTTCCCAGCTCGAAAGGATAGATAGTGCGGTTATAGAACTTAATGTTTGTTATGTCCCCGGTCAGGGAATCTTCCGAGGCATCGACATCGTCATTCGCGTTGTAACGGGAGACTGCTTGTTCCTTGCTGATGATGCCTGTGCTCATCAATCCTGCCTGTAGTGGTGCATCGGTGGCGACGGTACCTGATAGGTTGTCTATGACCTTCTCGTAATCGAAGGGTTGTCTCGATCCTGCATTGATAGTGAGTCCGGCTACGGAACGTGATCCATCATAGGTAATTCGAATGTTTGTCGATCTGACCTCACGTGGATTGAAACGATCTGCTTGAGCAGTTGCTGAGATCAAGTCGTTGTTTTTTAAGGAATGAATCAGTTCGAAAGTAATCTGATAACGGTTAGGCAGGGCGGCACTGGTATTGGCTATGGATAATCGCCAACCCCGATCTCCATCAAATTGTTCAATGACTGGTATTCTTTCCAGCTTGTCCGATTTTTCACCCGGGAGTTTAACCTGGCAATCCAAGGTAAAGGGTTTGTCTGGATCGAAATCAAATCCTGCCTCCGATAGATTAACCAAATCTCCAAGAGAGGCTTGTTTCACTATATGGTCCGTGATCTTTTGTGCTGCCGGAGACTCTTTATCTTTCTTTCCCAGCTTTAATTCAAAGGCGAGTTGCAAGTCTTTTTCAACGGGTACAAAGGGTACTTCCTCCTGTTCCTGCCAAGCCTCATAGGCTGTTTTATTGGATTTTTCCAGCTTACTCAAAGCTTTGCTAATCTCTGTACCTTTGGCTTTTACCTGCTTCCACTCCTCTGTGTGATCCGCTTTGGGAATGGCGATGACCGGGCGTGTGTCATACGCGTTACCGTCCATAATTGGGCCATCGAAATTATTGAAGAACGCTGAGAATTTATAAAAATCCTTGGTGGTAAACGGGTCGAACTTGTGGTCGTGGCAGGATGCGCACCCCATGGTCAGTCCCATGAAAACGGTGGCGGTGGTTTCGACCCGGTCCTTGGCGTAAATAGCCCGGTACTCTTCATCGATGGCGCCTCCTTCACTGGTGGTGGGGTTGCATCGATTGAAGCCAGTCGCCAAGCGTTGTTCTATTGTTGGTTGAGGAAGTAAATCTCCGGCAATCTGTTCTATGGTAAACTGATCGAATGGTTTATTTTCGTTGAAGGACTTTACCACCCAGTCACGGTACGGCCATATCTCACGGTAGTTGTCGAGGTGAAGGCCGTGAGTGTCAGCGTAACGCGCGGCGTCGAGCCAGAAGCGGGCCTGATGCTCACCGTATGTCGACGAGGTGAGTAATTTATCCACGAGCGTTTCGTAGGCAGTGGCCGACTTATCAGCCACAAAATCGGACACCAATTCCGGTGTAGGTGGCAGGCCCGTCAGATCGAGCGCCAGTCGGCGAGCCAGGGTTGGACGGTCCGCTTCTTCGTTCGGACTAAGACCTTTTTCCTGCATGGCCGCATAGGTAAATTTATCAATTTCATTGTTGCCCCAGGAGACCTCAGGCGGGGTTGGCTTGGTTGGTCTGATAAACGCCCAGTGACCCTCCCATTTGGCCCCTTCCGCGATCCATTGGCCGATTAGTTGCTTTTGGCTAGGTGTCAGCACCTTGTGTGAATCCTGCGGAGGCATGATTTCGCTCTTCAGGGGATTGGTAATTCGTTGGTAGACAGGGCTATTGTCCGGATCTCCTCGAACGATGGCTGGCGGGCCTTTCTTCCTCTCCCGGAATGCCCATTCCTCTACGTCGAGTCTCAGATCGGCTTCTCGAGCTTCAGCATCTGGACCATGGCAGGCGTAACAGTTTTCCGAAAGGATGGGGCGGATATCGTTATTGAAGCTGACCGGTGTTTTACGCTGATCTGCCGATGCGTTTACGAAAGGTGTGGGTGGGCGCTGCAAAGAGCCTGATTCACTGAAAAGGGTCTGGTTGTATAATTCCTGTGGCGTGGTAGTTTTGGCGACGATCAGATTCTCCTCAGTCACTTGCGACTCTTGGGTGTCTTTCAACGACTGGTAAACGATAACGACTGTCAAAGTAATCGCGACCGAAGCTGCCACCATAGAAGCAAATGGAATCCAGCTTGATTTTCGGCCCGTGGCAGAGTCCGTCGCAAATGCAGGCAACTCCTCATCGATGGGTGGGGCAGCTGGCAAAGAATTACGCAGCACATCGTTTAGCAATAGTTCTGCATGCAATTGGCATTGCTGAGCGTAGTACGCCTGAAACTCAGGATTGTTCTTCAAAAGGGAAGAGAGTTTCGCATGGTCGCCGGAACTGAGTTTCCCGTCGAGCATCCGTTGAATTAGGATTTCCAGTTCTTTCATGATTAAATGGGATTAGAATTTGCTTCCGATTGGATGCATTCAAAAAGTGCTTTGCGTGCACGAAATAATATTTGGGCTACGTGGTTGGTTTTTAGATTTCTGTCTGCAGCGATTTCCTCAATGGATAAACTCTCGTAATAGTAATCAGAAACAATGGCTCGGGACTTGGGCTGAAGCCGCTCCAGGCAAGTGGATAGCAAAGGCAAATTCCTTTCAGCGACTTCATCGACCGGTTTCGCTTCTTCAGCTAATTCGTCCAATAGATCTGAATCAAAACTTAGTTTATTCCGCTCGTGCTTTTTCCGGAACGCAAGGCATTGGAAATAAGCGAACTTATGAGCCCAGGCACTGAAGCTGCCAGGGTGCTGAAATTCATCCAACTTTGAAAGTATGGCCTTGTTGGTTTCTTGAAGCACATCCTTAGCGTCGCTCGGGCTGGCCAGTAATCCTATGATATAGCCATAGAGCCTGGGCTGTAATTGCACCAGCAACTCTTCATGAAAAGGGATAGGTTGTGCGTTTTCGTTCAAAAGGTAGCAAATCTGTATAGGGTATATAGCAGAATTGTGGATATAATTACAG
Organism: Verrucomicrobiota bacterium; assembly: GCA_027622555.1. Classification (NCBI taxonomy): domain Bacteria; kingdom Pseudomonadati; phylum Verrucomicrobiota; species Verrucomicrobiota bacterium. The sequence goes on along the minus strand of JAQBYJ010000011.1, from coordinate 51,306 downwards.
GATTAGCAAAAAAAAGAAAAATTTCTTTTGCCCATAGGGGTATCGTGTAGCCCAGGGTCCCGCCTGGGTGTGGTAAAAGCGAGCATCGTGGTCGTCCTCGTAACACAATTAAGTAGGAGGACGAGTAAGGGGAGGAAGACGATTTTTCTTCTGATACCTGAACGCTGACACCTTTTTCTACTCTATCTTATCCAATCTGGCCTGGTGTCGACCACCTTCGTAGCTCGCATTCAACCAGGTATCGACGATCGCTTTGGCCGTTTCAGGTGTCACCATGCGAGCCCCAATGGAAATCACATTGGCGTTATTGTGTTCTTTGGTCAGTCGGGCACTGGCCTCATTCCAGCAAAGGCCGCAGCGGATACCGGCCACCTTGTTGGCGACAATTGCTTCACCATTTCCACTTCCACCCAGAACGATACCCAAATCATTTTTCCCGGACGCCACGCTTTCAGCAGCCGGACGGATAAAATCCGGATAATCAACCGATGCGGGGCTATTGGTCCCAAAGTCATCAACCTCATAGCCATTTTCTTCCAGATGAGCTTTTAGTACTTCCTTTAGTTGGAATCCGGCATGATCCGTACCAATCGCAATTCTTTCCATACGATTACCAAAGAGGATCTCCATTCGGTTGACCAACTGAATCTTTAATTGCTTCCTCAATATTTTCTGTGTCAGTTTTCTTTTTCTACTCCTATGAAAAAGATACTTTCCTTGATTTTAATTTTGGGCGCCGTTGACAAAGTCACTGTGCCTGTTATTGCCGCGCCTCCGAATATTATAGTTATTTACACGGACGACCAGGGTTACGGCGATGCCAGTAATCTGAATCCGGACGCCAAATTTATAACACCCGCTCTGGATAGACTAGCTGCGGGGGGACTCACGTTTACCGATGGGCATTGCTCGGATACCGTGTGCACGCCCTCACGGTACGGATTGCTGACCGGACGGTATAGCTGGCGGACACATTTGAAGAAGGGCGTGTTTCAAGCTGAAGTTCCTTGTTTGATTGAAGACAGTCGTATGACCCTGGCATCCCTGCTACGGGACAATGGCTACGCCACTGCCATGGTGGGTAAATGGCACCTTGGTATGGACTTTCCTGGCACGCCTGAATCCCGCGACTGGAGTCAGCCGGTCAAAGATATGCCTTTGGATAAGGGTTTTGATTACTTTTATGGAATTCCCGCCTCATTGAATTATGGGATATTGGCCTGGTTTGAAGGTCGATTTGCAAGAGTGCCGCCCACGGTTTATACGGCCAAAAAACCTAACGAGCGGCACATGGATTATCGTATTATGCCGCCCTATGAGAACACACCGGATGAAACCAAAGCAGTGCTGGGAATTAAAGGCATGGAAGTGGCACCCGATTTCGTCGATAGCGAATGCCTGAGCCGGTTTACGGATAAAGCGATCAACTGGATTGGACAACATGTGCAGGAAAAAGGGCCTCAACCCTTTTTTGTCTACCTGCCTTTCACGTCGCCGCATTACCCGGTAGCTCCGCAACCGCGCTTCTGGGGCCAGGGTGAAGCGGGTGGTTATGGCGAATTCGTCATTGAAACCGATTTCCATGTAGGACGCATTTTGGACTTTCTCGACGACAAAGGGCTTGCGGAAAATACCCTGGTTGTTTTTTCCAGCGACAACGGTCCGGAAAGTTCCTGGAAGGAACGCATCGAGGAATTCGGCCACGATAGTTCAGGTATTTACAAAGAAGGGAAACGATCCATTTACGAAGGGGGCCACCGGGTTCCCTTTTTTATTCGCTGGCCAGCAAAAATCCCGGCAGGAAAAACCTATGACGGAGTAGCAAGCCAGACGGATCTACTCGCGACTTTTGCCGACATCCTCGATGTAGAATTGGCAGCCAATGCAGGTGAAGACAGTGTTAGTTTATTACCCGTATTGGAGAATCCATCTGCGAAATTGAATCGCTCAGCTATTATCAGTCATGGTTCGAATGGACGCTTTGCCATCAGCGATGGAGAGTGGAAACTGATCATGCCGCATGGAAAATTAAAGTATGAGCTTTATAATCTGAAAAAGGATCCTGGCGAAGAAACCGATCTTTACGGCAAGCATGAGAAAATCCAGGATCGCCTGGAAAAACGAATTACCGCCATGGTACAAAACGGCAGAACAAGCCCAGGGAAGCCTCAAAAAAATGACGTACCCTGGTGGTCAGATCTGGCCTGGATTCCAAATTAACTGACTTTCTAAAATTAATCTCTCAATTGTAGGAGGGGCTTTATGCCCCGATTTTCAAACAACTTTAGAGCGATCGGGGCATAAAGCCCCTCCTACAGTGTTCAATTTCCATATCTAAATGCTCACAAATAACACCCTTAACATTCTACTCGGCTTCCTTCTTTTTTTGTCTGTGTCTTTATCTGCGGATGACCGACCGAATATCGTCCTCGTCATGGCCGACGACCAGGGTTGGGGCCAAATGGGTTATTACAATCATCCTTACCTGAAGACGCCAAATCTCGATGCCATGGCCAGCCATGGTTTGCGCTTTGATCGTTTCTATGCGGGCGGTCCGGTTTGCTCTCCTACACGTGCCAGTGTTCTGACTGGACGGACTCATAATAGAACGGGTGTTTGGAATCATGGAGCCCCGTTGCGTTTACAGGAAAAAACGATCGCACAGGCCTTGGGGGATGTCGGTTATGCAACTGCTCATTTTGGTAAATGGCACTTGAATGGTATTCGTGGGCCAGGAGTCCCGGTACTTGGAGATGACATGACAAGCCCAGGTGAGGTTGGTTTTCAAACCTGGTTAACTGTCACCAACTTTTTCGATATCAATCCGGTGATGAGCCGGATGGGAAAATTTGAAGAATTTGAAGGAGATTCTTCCGAAATAATCGTTGGCGAAGCGCTCAAATACATGAAGAAGCAAAAGGACGATCCATTCTTAACCGTTATTTGGTATGGGTCACCTCACGATCCATTTGTTGCGAGCGAAGAAGATCGGGAACCTTTTAAACATCTTCCTGAGGACTTTCAGCATCATCATGGCGAATTGGTTGCACTGGACCGGAGTATGGGGACGTTGAGACAAGGTCTTCGCGATCTCGGGATAGCTGATAACACTCTGGTCTGGTACTGCAGCGACAACGGTGGTTTGCCTGCTTTCAGTCCTCTCGCAGTGGGCGGACTTCGAGGACATAAGACAACTATCTGGGAGGGCGGGTTGCGTGTTCCTGGAATCATTGAATGGCCCCGTGTCATCAAGGAAGGCCGTGTCATTAAACATCCCGCCGGTGTGGTCGATATGTTTCCTACGATTTTGGATATCCTCGGTGTGGATATCTCATCCATGCTTCGGCCCAATGATGGCATGAGCATTCTTCATCTCATCGAAGGAGATGCATCCGAAGTGCGGCCGAAACCGCTCGGCTTTCATTCGGAAGGAAGGTCGGCCATAGTCGACAACGACTATAAGCTGGTCATCGAGAATATCGATAATGGCGTCTTTCAATTATTCGACCTCGTTCTTGATCCCAAGGAATCGAAAAACATTTTCTATGAGAAGCCGGATGTAGCTTCGGATATGGTTCAGAAGTATGTAGTCTTTGATGCCTCCGTCCAGGCCAGTATCAGAGGTGAAGATTACCCTGAAGGAAAAGTGAATCCAAACCAGCCACCGCGGGTATTCTGGTGGGAAATGGAGAGCTACGAACCCTATTTTGAGGAATGGGCGAAAAGACCCGAATATGCTCCACGCCTTAAGTCTTATATAAATTCGAAGAAATAGTTTTGGTCTTCAATTCGGCATTGCGAGGACGCAATGGCCCAACCATCGTGAGGAATAAGGGCAAGAGCTTCCAGCTCTGCCGCCTCATTTAGTTTAAGTCTATGCAAGTTTCCAACGTTCAACTTTACTTCCTCCCTGTCACGTTACGTGTGCCGCTCAAGTTCGGTGCACAAGTTCTTGAAAATGTAACCTGCGCCAGGGCGAAGGTTACTCTCGAAGCTGCCGATGGTTCAAAATCAGAAGGGTGGGGCGAAACGCCGCTTTCAGTTCCCTGGGTGTGGCCTTCAGCAATTAGTTATTCCGAACGTGAGGAAGTTCTTAAGAACTTTTGTATTCAATTAGCCAAAACGCTTCCTGAGTCTAAGTTGTCCGGGCATCCGATGGAGCTGGGTTATGACTTCATAGAAGGTCCGCTAAACTTAATGCTCAATTCCGTCAATGCGGATAGGGAAGAGCTTGCTCACATGCCTCACCTGGCAGCGCTGGTTTGTTTTTCATTATTCGACATCGCAATACATGACGCTTACGCCAAAGCTAAGGGGGTTGGCGTCTACGATTTGTATACCTCCGAATATATGACGCGCGATCTGTCACAGTTTTTCGGAGACAATAAGTTTGCCGGACAATATCCAGCAGACTTCCTTGTGAAGCCGGAGACGAAACAACTTCCTGTTTGGCATCTGGTTGGAGGGCTCGATCCGATTTCAGAAGTCGAACTTACAGGCAAAGAGCCTGACGATGGGTATCCCGTTTTATTGCGCGACTGGATCCGTTCGGACGGCCTTAATTGCCTCAAGGTTAAACTGAGAGGAAACGATGCAGTTTGGGATTACGATCGTTTGGTAGCAATCGGAGAAATCTGCGAAGAGGAAAACGTCGATTGGTTAACCACGGACTTCAATTGCACGGTCACAAATGTAGATTACGTAAACTCTATATTGGACAATCTCCGTGACGAGCATCCGCGCACCTACCAACGCATATTATATGTTGAACAGCCCTTTCCCTACGATCTGGAAGCCAATCCGATCGATGTTCACGGTCTCAGTGCCCGCAAGCCACTCTTCATGGATGAAAGCGCCCACGATTGGCGTTTTGTCAAGATGGGCCGAGAACTTGGATGGACTGGTGTCGCTCTCAAAACCTGTAAAACTCAAACCGGCGCCATTCTAAGTCTTTGCTGGGCCAAGGCGCATGGAATGACACTCATGGTTCAGGACCTGACAAACCCCATGCTCGCACAAATTCCACATGTCCTGTTGGCTGCTCACGCCGGCACTATCATGGGGGTCGAAAGCAACGGCATGCAGTTTTACCCTGAGGCTTCCGCGCCTGAATCGGCGATTCATCCTGGCTTATTTAAGCGCACTGACGGGTTGCTTGATTGGTCTACTTTAGGTTCAACAGGCTATGGGTATGGTGAGGATAAGATTGTCAGGACATTGCCTCAGCCTGTGGTGGGCTAACTGTGATTCTGGCGTCTTTTTGAGAAATAAAAACTAAGCTTATTGGGCCGAAGATGGCGGGCCACAGTTGGAGGATTATAGTATTCACAAGCTTCGAGATATTTTAAAATGGACTTTCTTGGTTGTTTTTTCTGGGGGATTTAGCTCAATTGGAGGATTATGCATTTATTACGTTACCTTAGACTTGGAATGGTTGCTTGGTTGCTTTCGGACCTTGCGATATCTCTTCAAGCCGATGATTCATTGAATTTCGATGGTGAAACTTATGAGCTCGAAGCCTTCGTCATTTATGAAACTCCGATTGAAATCATTGATGGATTGACGGGTGAGAAATATATCGGGACGAATCCTGTTGTTTTAGATTTTGCAGACACGTTTAACGATCTGCTCCTGGGATTTCATAAAAAATTGCTCATCCATGAAATTGGTCACCTGAATTTTCGATTGGAAGACGGTTTGGCTTTTGAGGAGGAATTGGCTGAACTCTCAGATTCATTCGGAATTAAAGGTTTCGATATCGATCATTCCAAGTGGATGATCAAAGAGAAATCTATCCTCTACCGTTTGAACACTGAGCCCTTTTATAAAATAGAGGCTATGATATATTGGGATGTCGATGAGCTGAATCGAATGCTACCGAATAAGCCGCAGGGAAAATATACCAAAGACATTCATTTCAATAAGGCGAAGGGGATTTGGGAACGACGGGTTACCACTCATTGGAAGGTGTCATTCGTACGGCCACCCACCGGAAAGAACCGATTTGGGAATCCGTTTAATATCGAGAAATTTCAGGGACTCAATCTCGATACCAATGAAGGTTACCACTTTATTGATCATGGCCTGGCTAACGATGTTCCTCCGAGTGCTTTTAAAGATGTTAAGCTGACTTACCCGGTTCTAATCAACTCCACCGAGCCCAGAGAGGAGCAAGTCTTAAGGTTGCAGCAAACGTTCGTTAAAAATCTGGTTCATATTTATGATCCATTTAGTTGGGTCGCTCGACGCGATACACGATTCCGCGGTGGATTTTATCGTGAGATTTCAGAAGCGGTTTCTAAGCAGCGTTTCAATGTTAAGGATCGGGACTGGTTTAACCAAGTTTTTGCTCGATTCTTATCAGATGTGATCACCGTAAATCGTCATGGAGCCAAGGAGGTTTATTCGCTTTACGCACTGCAACGTTTCCACCTTTCGGAGAACATACTCGGTGAAGACCTGGACTTGTTGAATTGGAATCCCGGAGAAAATCGGAAGGGTGTTCATGGCAAGAAAGACGCAAAAGTCTGGATCAATTACAAAAGTCCTAACGGTGCCCGCTTCATTGCCCTCGACGCCTACATGCGTTATACCGATAAGTTTGTGGATGCCCTAAGGTCGAACCTGGCAAATTTGAAAGGAAAGGAATCGGGTCAGGATATCTTCAGACGTACTATCGAGGAAGTATCTGGTGTTCCTTTCAACAAGTATGAAAAGAATGCGATCAAAGCTCAAAAAGAGTTGATTGAGAAGTATCGTTAAGGAGGCCAATCTGGCCAATTACTCCGATTAGTTTGGTGTCAGGCCCACTGTAGATTTGACATGACTTGAGCAACGTGGACGCTATGATTTCTAAAATCTCAATTAACTGAATGTCGGAAAAACCCAACGTACTCCTCATTTCCACCGATCACTGGCCAGCTTCCTTTATGGGGTGTGCAGGGCATCGTGCAATTCAAACGCCAACCCTCGATCAACTGGCGGCAAACGGTACCAGGTTTACCAATACCTATGCGGAATGTCCCGTGTGTATTCCGGCTCGGCGAACGCTGATGACGGGCACTACTCCCAAAACACATGGCGACCGCGTTTTTCATGAAACCATGCCGATGCCCAATCTTCCTACTATGGCAGGGACATTCAGGGATGCCGGATATCAGGCTTACGCAGTTGGGAAATTGCATGTTTATCCTCAACGTAACCGAATTGGATTCGATGATGTGATTCTCGATGAAGAGGGTCGGCAGATTTATGGAGTGGTGGATGACTATGAGTTGTTTCTGGGAGATCAAGGTTATGCAGGTCGGTTCTTTGAGCATGGCATGAGTAACAATGAATACAGTTATCGACCCTGGTTTTTCCCCGAAGAGACACATGCAACCAATTGGGCAGCCAATCAGATGTGTCGTGTGATTAAGCGTAAGGACCCAAATCGGCCTGCATTCTGGTATTTATCGTTCCGTCATCCTCATCCGCCCTTGTTACCGGTACAAAGCTACTTGGACATGTACCGTGATATGGGAATTGAAATCGATTTACCCTATATCGGTGATTGGACTAGGATGAATGATCCTTGTTTCAGTTTGCAGGTGGATTTCGACCGAGGCAGAAAATTTTCTGAAGAACAGATTCGAGGAGCCCGGCTAGCCTTTTATGCGCTTTGTACTCAGATTGACCACCAATTACGTGTAGTGATTGGTACCCTCCGGGAAGAGGGATTGTTGGATAACACAATTATATGTTTCACATCGGATCATGGGGATATGTTGGGGAATCACAATATGTGGGCCAAGCGGACATTTTACGAAAACTCGGCAAATATCCCTATGCTGCTTATGGGCGTGAAAGGTGATAAACGAGTAGGGCACCATCGCGAAGATAACCGTTTGGTTGGTTGGCAGGACGTGATGCCTACCTTACTTGATCTTGCGGGTATCGATATTCCAGATACTGTTGACGGTGTCTCCATGGTAGGTGAGGTGAAACGTGACTATTTCTATGGTGAGTGCGATGAAGGACTTCGGGCAACCCGCATGATCCGCAATGATCGTTATAAACTGATTTATTATAGCGTTGGAAACTTCAGTCTTCTTTTTGATTTGGACGAGGATCCAAAAGAAATGAACAACCTTGCTGACTCTCTTGAACACGCCGATGTACTGAAAGATTTGAAAGAAAAGTTGATCACCGAGCTTTATGGTGAGGATGAATCCTGGGTGAAAGATGGCGAGCTGGTTGGGCTTCCCAACCGGAACTATACCCCTGGTCCCAACCGTGGATTGACTAGTCAACGCGGTGCTCATTGGCCGCCTCCGCCTGCCTCCAATATACCGCAAATGGAATGGTATCATGCCGACGAAAAATAGAATTCGTGTCAGAATAAAGGTATGACGCCCTCACTTTCAGCTTAATCAGAAACGATTTATGGGCCTAAGAATAACAAAGCTGAACGATTTATTTGCCGCCGAGGTTGAAGGCATTGATTTGGCACGGCCTATCGACGATGACGTTTTCGATCAGTTGGAAAGCGCCTTCTATGAACATTCTGTTCTCATTTTCCGCGATCAGAATCTCACGGAACAGCAACACATAGAATTTAGTAAAAAATTTGGTCCATTGGAGCCAACCATGGTAAACGACCCGAGTGGCGGCGGTGGTTGGATAAACAGAATTTCCAACGTCGATACCAAAGGAAACATCATTCCTCCATCAGACAAGTCCATGCTCTATCTCAAAGGAAATCTCCTTTGGCATTCCGATAGTTCATATAAGAAGGTGCCTTCCAGGGGTGCGCTTTTGTATGCCCTTGAGATTCCATCACAAGGCGGCGAAACGGAATACGCTTCGATGAAGGCTGGATATTCTGCCCTGCCGGAAGAGAAAAAGAAGCTATTTCAAGACTTGGTCGCAGAACACAGCTTACTCTATTCGCGTAATAAGATTTCTCCAGGATTAATGGACACAGATTTCCAAAATGAAGTGCCGCCCGTACCGCAGAAATTGATTCGGGATATTCCGGAGACAGGCGAGAAAACTCTCTTTCTAGGTGCTCATGCTTCTCATATTCTAGGATGGTCGATCGAAGAAGGCAGGGCTTTGTTAAACGAGCTACTTGAATGGACGACTCAATCACGATTTGTTTATCGGCATTCCTGGAAGCCTGGAGATTTAGTGATGTGGGATAATCGTTGCTCTTTACATCGTGGCCGGCCCTGGGATGCTGAAAATGCTCGACGGGTGTTGCGAAGAACAACACTCCTTGGTGATGGGCCAACCGTATAAGGCGGACATGCTTTGAATGAAATCCCCACCCATATATAAAATTTCTCAGGTCACTTTGTTGAGTGGTTTTCTTTTAGGATCTACTCTTGTTTCTGATGGCCAGCCGGTTGATTTTGCCGGTCAATTAGCTCCAATTCTTGAGGCCAAGTGCCTGAGTTGTCACAATCCCAACATACTCAAGGGCGATTTCTCCATGGCCACGAAAGTGGACATCCAGGCTGCTGGAGATGATTTCCTGATTCCTGGAAACGCTTCCGATAGTATGTTGCATTGGATTACCCTTCCGGAATATGAGGACGAACCACCTGAGATGCCCCAGGACGGAGATCCGCTTACTCAGGAGGAAGCAGCACTGCTCGCACGTTGGATTGATGAAGGTGCCGAATGGCCCGAGGACCTGATATTGAAGGAAGCTTCCAAATCGGATAAATCCTGGTGGGCCTATCAGCCTATTGCCATTGGAGGGCTGGATTCGATAGACGCTTTTATTGAGGAGGCGCTCTCTGAAAAAGGTCTGACAATGAATCCGGAGGCCGATCGACGTGCTTTGATTCGTCGTGTCACTTACGATTTGATTGGCTTGCCGCCGACGCAATTGGAGGTGGATGCTTTTGTGAATGACCCAGATCCGCTTGTTTACGAAAAGTTGATTGATCGCTTATTGGCTTCTCCTCATTACGGGGAACGTTGGGGGCGACATTGGTTGGATGTGGTTCGATTTGGTGAGAGTGTTGGGTTTGAGCAAAACTGGATCATTGACGATCTGTGGCCGTTTCGGGACTATGTCATTCGCTCCATTAACGAAGACAAACCTTTTGATCTTTTCATCCAGGAGCATCTGGCTGGGGACATTATCGGAGAGGGAAATCCGGACGTGGAAATTGGAAGCGCCTTTCTGGTGGCAGGACCCTACGATACGGTGAACAATCAGGATCCAGTACAAGCAGCACAAATCCGTGCCAATACGCTCGATGAAATAATCAATGCCACCGGCGAAGCCTTTCTTGGTATGACATTGAGTTGCGCGCGATGCCACGACCATAAGTTCGATCCCATTCTGCAGGCGGACTACTATCGTGTGTATACCACCTTTGCGGGTGTTCAGCACGGTTCTGTTCCTTGGGCAACCACGGAAGCGAAACAGGAGCGTACCGGCTTGTTGAAGCCGCTGACTCAGAGAAAGGCAAAACTTGAAAACGAACTTGAAGATTTGGACGAAAAAGTTCGCCAACGATCATTGGATCACCTGGAAGAGTTCGAAGTTCAGTGGACACGCCCATCCGTTCAACGAACCGGAACCGAGGAAACCTTTGCCTCAATTAATGCAAAATTCGTTCGGTTGGTGTGTGACGCGCAGGATTTAAACTTGTCCACGGATAATGGGTTTAAAATTGATGAATTCGAGGTTTGGTCTTCTGAAGAAAATTCACGTAATGTAGCCTTGGCGTCTAATGGAGGAATCGCCCACGGAGAGGCTCGAATAAACGAAGATTTCCCTGAGACCTACGGAACTCATCACGTGAATGATGGCGAGATCGGAGATCGATTCATCTCAACCTCTAATTACCTGACGATAGAATTGGCTGAACCTGCTAAAGTAAATCGCGTATATTTTTCCAGTGCTCAAGGTGAGCTGGCACCAGAGCTTTTTAAATTTGTATTCGTCGCCGATTATAGAATCGAGGTGTCTTTGGATGGAGCGAACTGGACCGAGGTTGCCAATGGATACGATCGCCAACCCGTCAGTCTACAACCACCCAATCCAGCACGACCTCCTTTGGTTCAAGCGCCCTCGCACCTGGATCATCGCTTGATTCAATTGGGAATGACTGAGGAGGAAAAGGCTCATAAACGCTATCTGGAAAAGGAAATCACCGGGCTTAATCGAGAAATCAAAAAGGTGCCATCTCTTCCGAGTGCGTGGTTGGGAAAACGAAGCGACGAGGATGCCGCAGGACCTTTTCGTATCTTTATCGGAGGTAGTCCTCAGAAACCAGGCGCAGAAGTTGTGGCTGCTAGTTTGTCGACTCTCAGTGAAGTTGCTCCGACATTCGAACTTCCTTCTGATTCATCAGAGGCTGATCGCCGTTTGGAATTGGCGAATTGGATCACTCATCCGGATAATCCTTTAACCGCCCGTGTGCTTGCGAATCGATTGTGGCACTACCACTTTGGTACGGGTATTGTTGATACGCCCAACGACCTGGGTTATATGGGAGGGCGACCAACGCATCCTGAGCTCCTTGATTTTCTGGCCAATGAATTAAAAAAGAATAGCTGGCAGCTCAAGGCGATGCATCGATTGATTATGACTTCGAAGGTATATCGCCAATCGTCCCAGTGGCGAACGGATGGTGGAGAGCTCGATTCCGATAGTCGCCTCCTGTGGCGCTTCCCTCCGCGGCGACTGTCCGCAGAGGAAATTCGCGATACCATGCTCAGTGTCTCTGGAAATCTGGATAAAAGCATGGGAGGTCCTGGCTACCGATTGTATCATTTTATGCGCGACAATGTTTCAACCTACGAACCGCTCGATCACCATAACTCAGAAACCTATCGACGAGCCGTTTATCATCAAAATGCGCGTGCGTCTGTTGTGGATCTCATGACGGACTTCGATCAAGCGGATTGTACGTTGTCTACGCCTCGCCGTGTTCAAACAACAACTCCCTTGCAGGCACTCACCATGATGAACCATCAATTTACCCTGGATATGGCAGAAAGCATGGCCCAGATGGTGCAAGCTGATGGTGAAAAGGCGGCAACTGCCCGGGTCATTAAAGTGTTTATGGCTGCCTACCAGCGGCTTCCCACTCAGGATGAAATCGATGTTAGCTTGGATCTTATGCAAAATCATGGACTCCGGGCTCTCTGTCGTGCCATTCTAAACTCCAGCGAATTTATTTATTTAGACTAATGGAAGGTTCCCTGAATGAATACTCCCGTCGACGTTTCCTTGGAAACGTCACCTCAGGTCTTATGGGAGTTGGCTTAAGTCATTTGTTAGGCGCTGACTCTTTGAAAGGACAATCACCTGCTGGCCGGGCTTGGAAGGCAGGTAACGGGATGACTCATTTGAAACCGAGAGCTAAACGGGTTCTACAGATATTTTGTCCTGGTGCAGCGTCTCACATGGACTTGTGGGAGCATAAGCCGATGCTCGATAAATACGATGGCCAGTCCCTTCCGGGGGAGGAAAACTTTGTTTCCTTTCAAGGTAAGAATGGACCGTTGATGCGGAGTCCATGGGATTTCAAACCAGCGGGAAAAAGTGGTAAGATGATAACCTCCATGCTGCCTCACATGGCAAAGCATGTGGATGATATCGCGTTCTTTCACGGTATGCAGTCGAAGACCAATACCCATGGGCCCGGTTGTGTATTTGTAAATACGGGACATCCCACAGAAGGTTTTCCGAGTGCCGGGGCGTGGGTCAGTTACGCTTTGGGAAGTATGGCAGACGATTTGCCTACCTACGTGGCCATTCCCGATATTCGTGGAGAACCTCCGAATGGGAAGGCTAATTGGAGTAATGGCTTTTTACCGGCCAAGCATCAGGCAATCACTATGGCCGCGCATCGGCCTATTCGAAACTTACGACAACCGGATTCCATCAGTATCGCTGAGGAAGAAAAAACACGGGAAGCCCTCCGGTTTTTCAATGAACAGCATTTCTCGCTACGTCCGGAGGAAAGTGAACTTCAAGCCCGCATGGGCTCCTATGAATTGGCGGCAAAAATGCAGCTCTCTGCCCCTGAAGTCAGCGATTTCAAAAGTGAACCTGAACATATCCACAAACTGTACGGCACCGACTCGGAAAATAAGCTAAAGTCCTCCTACGCCAGAAATTGTATTTTGGCTCGACGCTTATTGGAACGAGGAGTTCGTTATGTGAATCTCTATTGCGCCTCCCGTGCGAGCGGAGTGGATGGATTGTTAAATTGGGACGCTCACAAAACGCTTCAGGACGATTACAAGCGGCATTTGCCAGTGTTCGATCAACCAACTGCGGCCTTGCTGAGTGACTTGAAGCAACGAGGACTTATGGAGGATACCCTCGTTCTGTGGACCACGGAATTCGGGCGTATGCCTACCCGGCAAAACGGCACCCTTGGTCGCGACCACAATCCGGATGGATTCACGCTCTGGATGATGGGCGGCGGAGTTAAAGGTGGAACCAGTTATGGGGCGACCGACGACTTTGGCCGCCGGGCTGAAGTTAACCCGACAACGATTTGGGAATTCTACTCAACGGTTCTTCATATCCTGGGACTCGATTATAAGCAACTTTCCTGGTACCATAATGGTCTGGACCGGCGCTTAACCGATGTTCATGGCCACGTAATAAAGCAGGTGTTGGCCTGATTCGCTTATCCGACCGGCATGTCGGACGCCAGCAACAATGCTTCCTGCGTGTTCAGATCATGTGAGTATGACCAGGCAAGTTTCTTAACTCCCCGAATTACTTTACTGAGATCAGCAAACTCCTCATCGTAACGGCCGCCTGTAATAGGTAGTTTAACCTCCTGAACACCCTGTTTGTAAATACCTCTTGGTTCATCCAGGTAGAGTGTCAGATTTCCAGATTCAAGTTGTTGGATTTCGATACTTCCTTTGTCACCAGATATCTGAAAACGGCGGCGCGGACTTCCGAATGGATCGTTGTGATTAATGCGGACGGTTGCGGTGGCTTTCCCAAATTCGAGAACTGCCAATTGATTGTCAGCGACTCCATCTGATTTCGTTTTCCTCGTGTAGGGTGTTACGGAATCGGGTTTCCCCAGCATATGAATAATAGAATCGATTACATGTCCGCCCAGTTCAAACATTCCTCCTCCGGGAAATTGACCGATGTCTATACGCGTTTGGGTAGAAGCTAGTTTTCCCATCATGCAATCTACTTCCATTATTTCACCTAACCAACCGTCTTTTACTGCTCTGTACATGAATTGGAAAGCAGGATTATAGCGAAGCATGTAACCCATTTGCACAATACGATTTCCCCTTTCTGCTTGTTTAAGCAATTCCCGGAATTCTGGAAAAGAGTCTCCGCCCGGTTTGTCGTGATGAATGTGAAATCCGGCAGAAATTGCGCGAGCCGCAGTGGAGACAAGATCGGCTACTTCAGTTTCTATTGCGACGGCTTGCAGCCCCGGTGAATTCAATAGCTGCTCTTCGGACAGCCAGGTGACATCACGGTAGGCATTGTTTTTGGACATTTCTACTCTGCGCACTTCATCGGGTTCAACTACGCCGACCACATCGAAGTTTTCAGGTTGTGAAAGCACGGCCTGGATCTTTCCGGATGCATGGGCGTGTTTGGTGCCGATTTGACCGATCCGGATTTTTGATTTCTTCGAAACCGTTTGACTAACCAGAGGTGTGGCGAGGACCGCTCCGGCGGTTGAAATGATAAAGTCGCGGCGATTCATTGTTTCATACTATAATACAAAATGAGTAGGGAGGAAGGATGAATTTCGGAGAGATGAAAAGTATGGTCCGATTCTTTCTACGGGGTAAATCCCTGACGGCGGTTTTGGCAAAACCGCCCTACCCAAGTTAGACAAATCCAGGGTAGGGACCGATCGCCGAGCGGTTCGCTTCAGATGAGTCTGAACAAAAAGAGGCAAAAATACCTCGGATCTCCCGCACATTTAATTACACCCCCAAATGCTTCGGGTTTTAGATTCTGGCCTTATTTCCCTTGGTAGAAGGCTTGTGCTGCAGTGGATACTGTATTTTCCTAAAGAAACTATGATTCGTTTATCTTTTAAATTTCTTGTGACCTGTTTTTTTCTGATATTCTCAATTCAGTTATGGTCGGCTGATCAACCGAACATCATTTTCTTTTTAGCAGATGATTTGGGTTATGGTGATCTTGGTTGTTATAGTTCAGAATCTAAAATCCCGACTCCAAACCTGGACAAACTTGCGCAAGAAGGAATGCGATTTACCGATGCGCATACGCCTTCCGGAGTGTGCTCTCCGACACGCTATGCCGTTTTAACCGGACGCTATTGCTGGCGGACGGAATTGAAGAAAGGCGTTTTAAATGAAAGCTCTCCGCCGCTCATCGAGCAGTAGCGGCTCACCGTTGGTGAATTGCTTCAACAGAACGGCTACCACACTGCCCATATCGGCAAGTGGCATTTGGGGCATACCTGGAATCTGAAGGATCCTTCGGGAAAAGTGGAAGCAGCAAACATTGATTGGTCGCGACCTAAGAAGATAGGGGCGTTGCAGCAAGGTTTCGATTATTCCTACGGGTTGGCTAAGCCGGCATGGACCTTCTCGGAAAATGACAAAGCCTTGATCGAACCCACTGAGAAATTTGATCTCGGTGATGAGTCTGCTTATCTGATGGGTGGAAACAACAATCGGGGGTACCGGACACCTGGGTACGAACACAAGCATATGTTGCCACGCTTCGGGGAACAGGGAGTAGAGTTTATTAAACGTGCTGCCAAGGGAAATAAACCGTTCTTCCTCTATTGGGCTCCGATAGCCCCGCACAAACCTGTTGTTCCAAACGACGAATTTCTAGGAAAGAGTGGGGCGGGTCTGTATGGCGACTTCGTGGTCGAGTTGGATCATCACATCGGTCAGATGCTCGATGCACTCGATGAAGCCGGAGTCGCGGATAATACGCTTATCATATTTACCGCGGACAATGGCCCTGAGAATATTGCCTATGATCGCATTCAGGAAACCGGTCATTACAGTATGTCGGATTGGAGAGGAGTTAAGCGTGATCTTTGGGAAGGTGGTAACCGCGTGCCTTTTATCGTTCGCTGGCCTGGAAAGATTGAGGCTGGTTCTGTAAGCAATGAAACCATCTCCCTGGTTGACTTCATGGCAACTGCTGCAGCGATTGTTGATGCGGAACTACCCAATGAAGCTGCGGAAGACAGTTACAGTATTCTACCTGTTTTCCTCGGAGAGGCTCTCGAGAAACCGGTTCGCCAAGCTACGGTTTACCATGGTTCCAATGGTGTACTTGCATTGCGAAGAGGGAATTGGGTTTTGATTGATTCAAAAACCGGAATGGTAAGCCCTGAGCCGGAGTGGTTTCGAAAAGAACGCGGAGTTGAACCTCATGAGGAGACTCGTGAGTTATTCAATCTCAAGAAAGATTCTCAACAAAAAGTTAATGTGCTGTCCGACCATCCCAAACTGGTTGCGAGTATGAGCAAACAATTGACCCGGTATGTGGAGTCAGGACGGAGTGCTCCAAAGAGGTAGTTCGCCCCGAGAATTAGTTGTTAGTAGAATACTTTCGCTTCAATTCATTTATCACTGCGATACGAACATCTCCGTTCGTTTCAATAAGAGTGATTCCTGAATCAGGTTGGTTGATATTCAAATAATTGAGAGGAGATAGTCTGCCATTTGCGATGAAGTCGTTAGTGGCTGCTCGGTAGATTTTATTCGTTTCGATCGGATTCCCATTAATCGTCCACGTATTGTTTTCGAAATTCACATTCGCTGTGGTTTGAAGAAATGCACCGTTGCCAACACTTCCTCTAAGTTGATCCAACGCTTTCTCTACTATGTTTCCTTGAATGCCCACGGTTACAACTTTTCCAGGAAAAGGTAATACGCGAATGATATCGTACTGGGTAACAGGACCGGCCATTAGCTTATCATCAATACGAATCGATCCGCCGTTGAAGAACGCGAAATCAACTTCATTAGCTTCATGAAGCATCGCGTCGGCAATAAGACGGGTAAGGTTCGTCGGTTGGGATCGAACGCTTGATTCCCGGCCATCGAAATCAAAGTTAATCGTAGCCACCGTTTCACTTGGATTAAATCCTAACTTTCGAAATCCATTAAATCCTCTTTGCACCCATTCCTCGACGACTTCTTTTGTCGGAGGATCTTCTTCGATTGAGTCGTCTATTTGCACCAATGTTGAAGTAATCTCCAATGCATCCGTTTGAGGGTCGAAGGTGAGTTTATGCACAAAAGCTGTTTTAGCATTAAGATCCGCTTTCGTTATCGGTGTATAATTTTCACCACTCTTAAAATACATGTTTTCGTGATCGTGCCCGCCAATGATTAAGTCGATCTCAGGCACATTTTTCGCAATGAACATGTCATCTCTAAAATCCAGGTGTGTGATCGCCACAATGGCGTCCGTGGCTTTTTCTATTTTGTGAACCGCTGTTAGGACGCTTTTAAACGAATCTTCGAAAGTAACGTAATCAGGCTTATTTTCTTCAATAGTTACGCCAACAACACCTAGTCTGAAGTTGCTTCCGTTCGATCCGGGAATGGTTAATATCTCGTGTGATTTTACTCCCTCGAATGGTTTACCATCTTCTCCAAATACATTGTTGGAAATCCAGGTGAATCTGGACTCCGCCATGCGTTCAAAAAAGGCTTCTTCCTTTATATCAAACTCGTGGTTGCCGAAGGTCGCGTAATCCATGCCCATCGCGTTGAGCACGGCTACCATTTGTTGTCCGTCGAGTGCCTTGCCTTCAACCTGTGCTGTTCCCAGTGCTGAGGGACTCAAAAAATCTCCGGCAATAAATGTAAAGGTATTTGGATTTTCTTTAAGAAGCTCTTTGCGAAGGGTTGCTACTCGGGCCAATCCTCCAAACTTACCGCCAGAAACAGGTTCAATTTCGTAGACGTCATTGATTTGAAGCAGTGTAACTCGGATCTTTTCGTCCTTGGTGGATTCACTGCATCCTGCAAAGACTAGTACCGTTACTATACCTAATAAAACCCACTCTTTTTGTAAAAATTGCATTGAGATAACAAGAGTGGGGAATGGTTGAATGTTCAATCGATTTTCTTGCTCTTTGTTCGATAAACAGGTCACGATGTATTTAGTTTGCTCAATTCTAAACCTTCCTTTCACCCGTAACTTCTTAAGCTGATGTTGCAAACTTGACGACCTTGGTTATTAAAGATGATCATTCGTTTCCCCATGAAAATTCCCCAAACCCAATTTAACCGACGAGCCTTTTTAAGAGGGACAGGAGCATTGGTGGCTTTACCGTTTTTGGAGTCTCTTTCCAGGCCCTTATCTGCCGTATCAGTTACCGGGAAAGCGGTTGATTCAATGCGTATGGTTTGCATCGGTTTGCAATATGGCATGCACCCTCAGGGATTTTTTCCGGACAAAACCGGCCGAAATTATGAGCTGCCGTACCTTCTCGAACCCCTAAAAGGCTTACAAAACGATTTCACTGTTTTTTCTCATCTCGATCATCCTGGAATGAAAGGCGGCCATGAAGCGGTGCATACTTACTTGTCGGGCATTCGTGCCGACATGGCCAAGTCCATGCCTGAGGGTAATATTTCCATGGATCAAAAGGCGGCGGAATTCGTTGGCACAGCCACACGTTATCAATCCATGCAACTGAACGTCGGTGGTGGAGACAATGGGCTGTCCTGGACGCGCAATGGAGTCAGTATTCCCGCTGTATCGAATCTTCAACAAATGTTCGACGCATTGTTTCTGGAAACCGATCTGGCGCACAAGCGTCGTTTGGCACGCTCCTATAAACTGAACAGCAGCATTCTGGATGTTGTTCGCGATGACGCACAAGATCTTCAACAACGACTGGGTGCCAATGATCTGGAAAAGCTCGATGAGTACTTTACTTCGGTGCGCGAAGTGGAGAAGCGATTGCAAATGTCGGAGGCCTGGTTAAACAAGCCAAAGCCCAATGTTGATTTTCAGTTTCCACGACCTCTGCCTACGGATTTTTACGAAGAGGTTCCCTTGTATTACGATTTGATGAAGTTGGCTTTGATGACTGATTCCACGCGGGTGTTGACCTATTCAATAAATGGATGGAGTGGCGACTCGGGATTGCCGGGAGTTACTCAAGGATATCACGCGTTGACGCACCATGGTCAGGATCCTTCGCGTCTGAAAGAGCTTACGATTATTGAGACCTTCCATGCCAAACAGCTTGCTCGATTCATCGAGGAGCTCAAACGAACCGAAGTTGAAAACGAAACTTCGCTGCTGGACAAAACCATGGTGCTTTTCGGAAGTGGAATGGGAAATGCCAGCTCCCATTCGAATCGTGATCTTCCACTGATGCTTGCTGGTGGCGGATTTAAACATGGCGAACATAAAGACTATCCCAAGGTGGGTGATAAACAAACACCGGCCTGTAATCTTTATGTGTCGATGTTACAGAAATTCGGACTGGAGATAGACAACTTTGGAACGAGTAGTGGGACGTTGGTTGGCTTATCATGATACCATCTCATCAACCATTTGTAGGAGCTGCTTTAGCTGCGATCTGACAGATAATGAGTATCGCAGCTAAAGCAGCTCCTACCTGCCTATCAGTGAGGTTTTCTCTGGTAATGATAGTCTTGGGATTGTTTCCCGTTTGGGGATATTCCCAAGAAATCAGCCCCCACGCTTTCCTCAAAGAACATTGTATTAAATGCCATGGAGACGAGAAACAGAAGGGGGATCGTCGATTGGATGGTCTGACCCTGGATTTTCAGGATCGGGATACGGCTTGGGCCTGGGAGGAAGTACTCGATATGCTGAATCTTGGGGACATGCCTCCGGAGGATGAACCACGGCCCGATGCGGAGGCTGTTAAGGAAATGGTTTCCTGGATTACCGAGGAGCTCGAAGATTCGATTCTGGTGACCGAAGCGAAGGAGGTAACACGATTGAGGCGGATGAACCGCTATGAGTATCTCAACACCATTCGGGATTTATTACATCTCAAGGTCGATTCATTCGATCCTACAGAATTTTTTCCGGCAGACGAACGCGAGGAAGGTTTTGAAAATATCGGTGGCAAGCTGGTCTTGTCAGATTACTTACTTCAGCGGTATCTCGAAGCTGCAACTGCAACCGTGGAGAAAGCAGTCAATTTTGGAAAGCCGCCTCAAGTGACTTCCGTGTTTCTCGAGCCCAACGATTATACGGATCGCACTTTCCATTTTCGACCGCAGATCTGGTTTACCATCAATGTGAATGGCGAGTACATTGATTTTGGTCATGGCGATGCGAAATCTGATCGTTTGTATGCCTCGAAGTATAAGGGTGCCCCGGAGGATGGGTATTATACGATTCGGATAACGGCCGAAGGGGTGAATCGGATTAACAAATATGATCCTGCCATGTTGCGAATCGATCCTGAGGAACCGATCAAGATGCAGTTGCTTGCCACGGATCCCGCTATTGCATACCCGGGGCGTAAGTATAATAATTCTGATCGAGTGCTGGCCACCGTTCCACTGGAAGATAATGAAGTAAAGACCTACGAGTTTCGTGTTTGGATGGATAAAGGTTTTGTGCCGATTGTGCGCTATCCAAATGGGCCTCAACCTTTCAAACAAGTACTCTCGCGGCTAACGGAGAAATATCACCTGGATGTGGTTCCATCCAACTGGCGCGACGGAGTTGCGGCACAGCCGAGTGAGAATCAGACCGTTTATTTATCTGATGTGTATGAGGGCCCACGCATCCGCTTCTATGGAATGGAGATTCACGGCCCCGAGTCGCCAAGTTGGCCACCAGCCAGTCACCAGGCAATTTTCGGAAAAGAGCCAAATCCACCTGAGAAGATCGATCCTCTACAAGTGATTATGAACTTCGGATCCCGTGCCTTTAGGAGACCGTTATTGGCCAAAGAAAGGGAGCGGTATGTTTCATTTTATAACAGACAGATTGAAGCCGGTGAGTCCAGGATTAACGCCCTTAAAATCATGGTTACGGCGATACTTGCGTCCCCGAATTTTATCTATGTTGAGGCTCCGGTTGATAAGGATCTTGATTTACCTGATAAGGATCTGCCCTATAATCTGGATCAATTTTCGCTGGCTTCACGCTTATCCTATTTTCTCTGGAGCTCGATGCCGGATCAGGAGTTGTTTGCAGCAGCGGCCAAAGGAAAACTCGGCGATCAAGATGAGTTGAGAAGGCAGGTGTTGAGGATGTTGGGCGACTCAAATACTCGGGCTTTGGCCGATCATTTTACCGATGGTTGGCTTCATTTAAACAAACTGGGTGAAATGCCGCCGGACACCGGGAAGTTTGATGTTTACCATACCCGCTTTCTGGAACCGCTAATGAAGGAGGAGACAAGGCTCTACTTTCAAGACCTTCTGGCAAACAACAGGCCAATAGATGAGTTTATCGATTCCGATTATACCTTCGTCAACCGCTACCTGGGCGAGCTTTATGGATTCGAAGGAATCCAGGGCGATCATTTCCGAAAGGTTCAGTTTGCCGATCGTGAAGTTCGCGGTGGCGTACTCGGGCATGCCAGTGTGTTGACCGCTACTTCCAATGGTGTGGAAACCTCACCGGTTATTCGAGGCATCTGGATATTGGAGAATATTCTTGGAACACCACCTTCGCCACCGCCTCCTGACGTTGATCCTCTTGAACCTGATATCAGGGGAGCGACCACGATTCGCGAACAACTCCAGAAACATCGGAAAGTAGAAACTTGTGCCGAGTGTCACCGAAAAATCGATCCCCTTGGATTCGCCATGGAAATTTACAATCCTATCGGCGCCTATCGAAGTCAGTACCGCAATGACCAAGGCCGTCCAATTGGGAAGATCGAAACCGCCGGCGAGTTGCCTACAGGTGAGAGTTTTAACAATATGGCCGATCTTAAAACCATTCTCTTGGGCCGGAAAGACCAGTTTACACAATGCCTCACCGAAAAGATGCTGTCTTACGCCTTAGGTAGAAAACTTGTTTTTACGGATCGCGCGACGTTACAAACCCTCTGCGAAGAGCTGGAAGAGCGTGGCAATGGTCTACGGGATCTGGTGGAACTTGTTGTGATGAGTGAGGCGTTTCAGGAGATATGATTGGTATTATTAATAACTACGAAAGGCGCTGAATTACGCGAAATAAAAAATACATTCGGCATCGCGAGGACCAGTCTTCGCTATTAAGTTTAGTTAAGGCACAGTGCGATCGCCTATCAATTTTAGATTCCTGTGGTAGGGCTACTGCGTCCCCGCAGTGCCGTGTTTGAATTCAGTAACATTATGAAATATTATCTTCTCCTGGTATTGTCGATTTTAACGTTTTTAGTTTCTCAGTCTTTTGCCCTCGAACCCATCGATAGCCAGAAGGGATCATTACTTTTCGAAGACGATTTTAATTCGGGGTCAGTCAAGCCCGAATGGCAGGCGCTTCACGGAACACGTTGGTCGGTGGAGGAGGGCGCTTTTGTTGGGATTCCCTCTACGCCAGAGTTTCAGGCGAGTCGAGACAACCACACGGGTGCTACACCGAGCATGACAGTACAGGTCGCTGCCCGGGATTGCATTCTGGAAATGTCGTTCAAGGTTTCCGGTGGACTGAATGCTGCCCATATCGGATTTAACAACAGCACGACTGCGGGAGGTACAGGTCATATTGCTCGTCTGATTCCGTCTATAAATGCTGGAACAATATTACAGAAGGATCGGCATTCTCAAATTATAGGTGACAAAGATCTGCCCCTTGCCACCTCTGATTGGACCATTGAAAAGGACCGTTGGTACACCGTGCTCATTGAAGTGATTGGAGATCAGTGTATCGCGCAAATCGATGGAGGACCTACCTTAAAAGCAAAGCACTGGCGTTTTGATGTACTTAAAACCTCGCTCAACTTGAAGGCTCGTGGAAATAAAGGAACGCTTTCATACGACAACGTAAAGATATGGGAGGCGTTGCCGACGGATGGATCTCAAGTCGAATCGGGAGCTATTTGGAAAAAGCACACCATAGTATCGCAGGTAGAAAGCACGCAGACGGATTCGGCGGTTGCCAACGATTTTGACGGAGATGGCTTTATGGACGTAATTGGCACCTTCGATGGGAATGTTGTTCTTTTGAAAGGTCCCGATTGGAAACGGCAGACGATACATGCATTCAAAGAAGGTGACTCGTCGCGGAAACCGCGGCCGCAGTGTATTCACTCATGCCTACTTGATGTGGACGGTGATGGAGATCAGGATTTTGTTGGATCTAATAACACTACTTTTTGGTTGGAGTGTCCGAAAGATCCCTTTTCAGGGAAACCATGGAAGTATCACACCATCGATGATGAAATTCAGGGTACCCATTGTTTGATTACCGGAGATGTGAACCAGGACGGGAAATTGGATCTTATCGCCAATTCGTTTCAAAAAGAAAGCGCTACTACGATTTACGAATCAATATGCTGGTTCGAAACGCCCGCTGCATCCGGCGAGTGGGTACGTCACGTCTTTGCCGATAAGGATGCACCCGGAGGAAATCATTATATGGGCTTCGGAGATATCAATGGCGATGGTCGTCCGGATATTTCCTGTGGAGCCAAGGGTGGCGAAGGTTTTGAAGGTGGAGAGTGGTTTGCCTGGTGGGAGCAACCTCGTGATCCTACACAAGTTTGGAAAAAACACCTTCTATCAGCATCCGAACCTGGAGCGACCAATATCATTCCTGCTGATGTGAATCGCGATGGAGTGGTCGATCTGGTTGCTTCCCGTGGACATGGAAATGGGCTTCTGCTTTTCATGGGACCAGACTTTCATCAAGTAGAAGTGGACGCAGATATTTACGGACCACACAGTCTTGTCGTTGAGGATTTTGACCAAGACGGCGATGTCGACATCGCTAGCTGTGGCCGCCATGAGGAAAGTATTGCTGCCTGGTTCGAAAACGATGGCCGTGGATTCTTTACCAAGCACCTTATTGAGGAGAATCAGGGCTCCTACGACACACGTGCTGTTGATATGGATAGGGATGGCGATCTGGATCTGCTCATTGCCGGCCACTGGAGTCGAAATATTTTGTGGTACGAAAATCCGATGCGGGGTCTAAAATAATCGTCTCCATGTCTGTTCTGGTTTGTTGGATGGCAGTCTAATTTTCTTCTGCTTTTAGATCCAACTTATCCAGACCCGATAGCGTCCATGCTACCGCGGATTCCAAATCGTCAAAAATACCAAAATTAAAGGCCACGGTGTTGGCGGCTTGTTCTTCAAGTTCTGCTATTGTCCTTGAGGATTCTGAATAGACGATAATGGCGACTGATTTGAGTAACGGACTTTCCTTACCCACATAAAGATATACCGTTGGGTCGACCGAGTGATGGTTTATTCGATCACCTATATAGCCGTAGTTTTGAGTGAATTGTGATCCTATTATGCGGTGTACTTTCCTTGCTTCGGGTATACCCAAATTCGAATATTTATTGGGTATCCCAAGAATGTAACGATCAAATTTTTTGAAAGTTCCGAAATCCAGTTCGTATGTTTCGAAGCTATCCATGACCGTAGAGGTTTAAGACATCACTTTTGGATAACTAAAGTGAGAACTATGGAATATTTCAGAGGCGGCTTTGAGTCAATCTAATCCAAGTCGATCTAAAATAATTTTCGATTTATAAATTTTTCGATTAGGGAAAGCTGAACTTTTTTAGGGCAAGAAAGTTGGAAAAATTAACTGCAGAAATTAACCCTCATTTGTAGGTGTATTTTTCTGTTCCTTTACTCCGTTGTGGATTCAAGAAGCATTGTTAGCTTCTGTTGTAACGCAGTGAACCTTTTTGGATTGAATATCTGCACCCATTGTTTTCCACAGCGGAGCAAGCTCTCTACTTCGTCGACTGCCGAAGCGGGAACGAGGCATCACGGCAAACAATCGCTTCGCGCTTTGGGGCTTGATGTATCGCAAAAGTCAGCGACGAAGCAAGCTTCGAGGAATGAACCCGGTTGCGATTCAATGAATCGTTTTCCAAAGACCAAAACGGGAATTATTATCCATTCAATGTCGAATGGAAAAAGAATCTTTACCAGGGAGCTTTGTCGATTCCGAGCTGCTTTAGCACTTCCGGAGGTGGGCCGTCGAATGCGGCCAATGCAACATTTCCTACGTAACCGACGTCTTTCATGCCTACGTTGGTTGTGTAATATCCTCCAAGGGTCAGGTTGCGAAACTTTGTAAAGAAACGAGCCCCAACTTGATATTCTGGTAAGGCTTCTTCTTGAAAACATATATCATCACAGATGCTGGTTTGCTGAGTTTCATTTAATTGATAGAAGTCCTGGGAAAAGCGTCGTTGCGATTCACGGTCGAGCCAGGCGAGTCCTTCAATTATTATCTTAGCATCCTCTTGTTGCTCGTCGTAGGGTGCGCTGATCCATTCATCAATAAAATCGGGTACATGAACTTCGGT
This sequence comes from Verrucomicrobiota bacterium, assembly GCA_027622555.1. Classification (NCBI taxonomy): domain Bacteria; kingdom Pseudomonadati; phylum Verrucomicrobiota; species Verrucomicrobiota bacterium. The sequence goes on along the minus strand of JAQBYJ010000011.1, from coordinate 25,855 downwards.
CGCACTTGGAGACTCTTCGCTTGTATGCGGGAGGATGATGTCAGATAAGGTCGAAGTCGTCCGTAATTGATCTGCGGTCATTGTTCGGTCCCAAGGAACTTCGCCTTTTAGCAAATCCGGATCAGTGCCAAATCCTTTGAGTAAAGGATCTGTTTCCTGGCCAAAGGATTTAGTGTTCAGGAAGTGGACAGTTGCAGATGCGGCCAACATCCATTTTAAGGCGGACCTTCTGTCCATACGATTGTGGGAAAAGTTGGCTTTCATTAAATGTTTCCTTTCTTCATTTCGTTCATCATGTAATCGGCTGATCTCCAGGCCAGCGCCATGATTGTGAGGGTCGGATTTTTATCAGCATTGGAGCAGAAGGGTCCACCATCCGTAATGAACAGATTCTTCACATCCCATGTTTGCATATATTGGTTGGTCACTGAGGTCTTTTTATCTTCACCCATGATGGTTCCGCCAACTTCGTGGATAATTTCTCCACCTCGGTATATGCCCTTTTTTCCTGTTGGATCGAGGGTGCTGGTGACAGTTCCTCCTTGTTCAATAATAATTTCGGCAAAAATTTTATGCATGTGGGCTGCTTGCCGGATTTCGTGATCGGCCCATTGCCAGTGAAACTTGAGAACTGGAATACCCCATTTGTCTTTTACCTCCCGGTCAATTTCAGCATATGAATTTTCGTTTGGAATCATTTCACCCCGACCGGAGTATCCCACGAATGAACCATAGTACCTGCGGGCCTCGTCTTTGAGACGTTTCCCGTAAGCGCCTTTAGTCAAATGCTCCAGTCCGTTAAAAGATCCGACACTTGGTTCTCCTCGGGTGCCACCTGTTTCGATATGATAACCTCTTGGGAAGTCCAGTTTCCCAGCTGCTTGTTCCTGATAGAGCCACCAAGGCGCATAGACGTGTGCTCCACCTGCGCCGTCCTCATTGTGTGGAGGCAAGCCTTCAAGTGCCGGAACGTGACCTGATACCCGTGCCCCAACCGTATCCATAATGTACTTCCCAACTAAACCACTTGAATTGCCCACACCATCGGGATGATGGAAACTCTGAGAATTGAGCATGATACGTACGGACTCAAGTGAGCTGGCCGCCAGAACAACTATACGGCCTTTGACGCTAAAATCTTTCTTGGTGTTTCTTTCGATAAAATTTACACCAGTCGCTTTACCTGAACTATCGGTTTCAACGACCCGTACCATGGCATTGGTAATAATGTCCAAGTTTCCCGTTGCCAGGGCAGGGGGCAAATGAACCGTGGTCGATTGGTAATTGGCTTTTGTTGAGCACCCACGACCACAACTGGTAGCCCAGAAGCAGGCGAGACGTTGGTCCATTTCCTGAGCCAGGATTTGCTGGGCTCTTGGATTGTTCGGGTGAAGGCTCTTAGGGATTTTTTTCGAATTCAGCGTGGTGCTTAAAACAGCGCGGTGAATGGGCACAATTGGAACTCCAATCTTTTTTGCGTGTTTGCGGGCATATAATTCTGCTGCTCTGGCTTTAGGTGGCGGCAGTAGTACGCCGTCCGGAGAATTCGGTGTGTTCTCCATCCCTTCGTTTGAACCGTATACCCCAATAAGCGATTCGACCCGGTCATAGTACGGAGCAACATCTTCATAGGATAGGGGCCAATCAAATCCCAATCCGTCCCGTGAGTAGGGCTTGAAATCATAGGGCCCATTGCGCAACGAGATACGTCCCCAATGGTTTGTTCGACCTCCCAGCATGCGGGCCCGCCACCACATGAATTCCTCTTCTGGTTTAGTCGTGGCATTGGTGTAGGGTTCACCAGGAACCTTCCAACCTCCATCAACTGTGGCGTCATAATAACCAAATGGTTTTCCCGGGGTACTTTGGCCACGTAACGGTGCCATCTCAGGCGTATTAAACATGGGTGTCTCAGTCACCGGGTCGTAGTTACGTCCTGCTTCGAGCATGAGAACTTTAACGCCCTCCATGGCTAAAGTGTAAGCAGTCTGGCCTCCAGCTGCGCCGGAGCCAACAATGATGACATCGTATTCGGGTTTCGTTTTACCTGCGTTTATATGCGGCATGAGTCTAAATAGGTTAAATTGGGTTCAAGGGTTCACGGTTCATCGGTTCCGGGTTCATGGGGTCAAGGGCTGTATTCTTGGGCTTCTTTCTGAATGGTTTTGTTTGATTGGCTTTGCCCATGTTTTGTGAGGTAGTTGATAAAGCCTCTGATGGCTGCCCGTGTGCGTCGAGCTTGTTCATAAAGCGAATCAAATTCATGTTGAGCAATGTATTTTTTGTCCAGAGCAACATACAACTGGCTTTGAACCTCACTGCATGAGCACTTTGAATATCTCAAAAACCGAATGAATTCAGGATTAGATTCGGAATCAAATCCTTCTGCAATATTGTGCATGATCGAACCGGATGCTCGCTGGATCTGGTCCTTCAATCCAAAATCCTTTGAGAACGGTTCCTTGTTCGTTTGTTTGTAAACTTGTTGAGTAAGTTGACGTGCCAATTGCCAGCCTTCAATGTCTTCGAATCGTTTAATACTCATAGGTATTCAAACCGCTGAACCGCTGACCTGCTGAACCGTTGAACCGCTGAACCACCAACTATTATTTCCGGATGTGTTCAGCGTATCTGTCCTTACGAATCTTGCTCAGGTCTTCGTCGTAGTCCTGGTTTTGTTTCAATTGCTCAGTCGTAGGTGTGGCGGAGGATACTCCACCCGCTGGTACTTTTTTATGAGTTATCCAGGCAACTGCGTTGAGGACCACCTTCCTGAAATCATCGTCCTGCCAGTTGTCGTGGAAATGGCCGCCCGTAAAACCAAAGCCGCGGCTGCCATTGGCATTCTCAGAAACCCACATCATGTGTTGAGGATCGCGCCGTTTAACCGCAGCTCGAGCATCAGCGGTAGAATTGTGGTGGTGGTCCTTTTCAGGAATTACGTCGAGTGGCGGAATGGCGGTAAGAATGGGAGTAACGCCTTCCATATTATCGCGGAATCGCATGTTGAAATACCACTCATCCTGAATGTGGAAAGGCTTAACACCGTTGGCTACGGGATGATCGGGGAAATTCTCAAAGTGAGCTACCCAGTGTGGGTTGACCGATTTGCCAAGTTGAAAGTACCCACCCATCCAGCGGAGAAATCCATCACCTGGTTCACCGTCTATGGTTTCAACCCCGTAATGGAGACAACCTACGCCAACACCCGTGTTATTGAGTGCTCCAATTGCTCCGACATGGTCGTTTGCCAGATGTTTTACGCCACCATCGCAATAGATCACCACGGCGTCGATTCCCTCGAGCAGCGTTTCATCCATCGTCCAACCCGGATTGTCTTTGTTGTAATATACCGAGGCTTCTATTCCGAGATCACTTTCATTCAATGCCTTGGCCAGGAGTAGCGATCCAGCATTATGCTCATGGGAATTATACCCGTGACTCATTTTGCCGGCCACAAAAAGAACCTTCTTCGTTTCTTCTGCTTTTGAGCATGCGGATACGAAAGGAAGCAGGATACAGAAAACGCCGAGTAATAGTTTCGAAGGCTTGGTAAGGAGAAACATTTGTTTAGATGGATTGATGTGAAAAAAACAACCCTAGGAAGGACGATGAGGATCGTCTAGTTCTTTATTGGTTTTGTTGAGGGCGCTGAACTCCTGCAGCTTTTCTTAAATTGAGGATATTAAATCAGAGATTAGCTTACAGGTAGTAGCACTATTTTACATAAACTTTATGAATTAAGGAAACATTAATGCTATCAAAGTAGCTTTGGATTAAATCCAGAACTGCCTTGATTCATTACTTTACAAGACGCCTGTCCCTAAAATTCCTTTCCTTTGGAACTTTAACAGGTGTTTTGTTTTCAACCCTGCTAGTTCAATTCGCGGTTGCAACTAATGAGCGCCAGGGAAGTAAGATTTCAGACGATTCGTTGAGGGTTCGGGGTGTATTCGATAGCATTCTCCCTGGAACTGAAGAAAAAAACAGTTTCAAACTTATCCTTCATCCGCATGTGGGAGATTTTGAAAAACGACATCATATTCGAAATGATTTGGGATTCTCCTATGGGATTACAAGAAATTGGGATATTTCGGCCATGACTCGCTTATACTTTGGACATGGTCTGAAGGATGTGGCGCCGTTTGATGAGTTGGGATTGGCTGATTACGAAATTGAAACCAAATACAACCTCACCAATTCCTTGTTTCGCGGGTGGGATTCAGCCATCGATCTCTCTTACTCTGCGCCCATAGGAAATCCGGCTTCAGGGGTTACCGATGGGCTGATTCACCGCGAAGGTACCTTATCGTTCGCCAAGCCTTTGGAGTCTCGCCCGGAGCTCCGTTTATTTTGGGGACTGACCACGGATATTATTTCTCAAACAGATATCATTGGACGGATTGAAAAGAATCAACTGCGAGATAGCTGGCAGCGACTTTCAGGTGGTGTAGTAATCGATCAAGGTACTTTTCATTATACCTTCGAGTCGGCTTATGCAACAACTCGGGTATGGGGCTCAAGTGACGAAGATCTTTATTCGGTTCGCCCAGGAATTCTTTGGCATGTTCCAAGGAAATTTACCTTCAATTCAGAGAGTCAATGGATTGTCGGTGCAGCTATTCCTGTTTCATTTGGTCCCGATGGAACCAAAGTTGGTATTAATGTGAAGTTGCGGTTGAATTTTAAATTTAACCGGTCCGGGGAAGACAATGGGAAATACTTAAGCTCAGAGGTAGAGTCGGCAGCTGAAAGAAGATAACTTGTTTAGAGTATACCTATGATCGCTCTATCGATGGGGTGCTAATAATCTTTCACCGATATAAGGTTTATCCATTGTTTTTCGTGCAAACATTGTTTTAGCTGCTCCCACAATGGCTGCCTGTTTATCCCCTGAACAATGAATAATTCCATGAGGATCTTTGGATGCTGTTTATTTATTGCAGTAATTTTTGCGAGCAAGGCTCTTATCGCACAAACTCAACCTGGTCATGAAACGCGCGCGAAGGAAGCGGGTGATTCTGGGCTCCCTCCGGAAAAATCACATGACTTTCTAACTCCGGCCGAAGGTCTGGCGATTGACCTCATCGCGTCGGAACCGGACATCAAGCAACCTTCTTTTTTGCGCTTCGATGAACGTGGGCGGATGTGGATGATTCAATACCGCCAGTACCCGCATCCGGCAGGATTGAAAGCTATTTCGACCGATCAGTTTTGGCGAAATGTATACAGCACCTTTCCGGCTCCTCCCGGGCATCCGGATTTTGTTCCTGGTGCTGATAGAATAACGATTCATGAGGATACGAATGGGAATGGCAGTTACGATAAGGTGTCTATCTTTCTCGATGGATTAAACATGGCTACCGGATTGGCATGGGCTGGGGATGGTGTTTGGGTTCTTCAGCCGCCATATCTATTATTCTACAAAGACGCTAATCAGGACGATGTGGTGGATGGCCCACCGGATGTCCATATCACGGGGTTTGGACTCGAGGATTCTCACTCCTACGCAAACAGTTTAAACTGGGGACCGGATGGTTGGCTTTATGGTGCACAGGGATCGACGGTGACGGCTTCAATTACTCTGGAAGGTAGTGACGCTCCTCCGATCAAAAGTGTTGGGCAATTAATGTGGCGTTATCATCCCGGGAATCGAGTTTATGAGATAGTCGCCGAAGGAGGAGGAAATATCTGGAGCTGCCAGTTTGATTCCAAGGGCCGTTTGTTTGCCGGTGCTAATGAAGGTGGAAAACTCGGTTACCACTACATGCAAGGTTCCTATAATAAAAAGAACTTTGCCAAGCACGGCGAGTTATCCAATCCGCATGCGTACGGCTATTTTTTCGGAGTGGAAGAAAAAGGATCACAGCGTGTGACGACCAATCTGATGACTTACTCCGAAGGAGCACTACCAGGTCGTTATGATGATACTATTATTACGGCAAATCCGTTGATCGGGCGTGTTCTGGCATCCCGGCCGGTTGCGATTGGCCCGACCTTTCACTCAGAATTAATCGATGTGATGGTGGACTCCGAGGACCGGTGGTTTCGTCCGGTGTATGCCGAAACGGGACCGGATGGTTCTGTATTTGTGTCGGATTGGTACGACCAGCAGATAAATCATATGGAAAACTTCGTTGGGCGTATGAGTGCGGCTGACGGCCGGGTTTACCGGATTCGTGCCAAAGAAGGTTACGAACCGATGAGAATCAATCTGGCTGCTCTTTCGACGAGGGAGCTGGCTGACCTTCTAAAAGATGCGCGAAAATGGTACCGCGATACTGCCAGAAGATTGATCAATGAACGCCAGGATACATCCATCCTTCCAGTATTGAAAACCTGGTTACGGGAAGAAACCGGTCAGACAGCGCTGGAAGCTTTGTGGGCCATAAATTTGCTAGGCCAATATGATAACGCGGTTCGAAAAACTGCTTTATCGCACGATGATCCCTATGTGCGGAAATGGGCCGTTCGCTTGATTGGTGATGCCTGGACTGCCGAGAATTGGGAATTGAGTACCATGAGGGATATGGCTGCCAGCGATCCGCATGTGGAGGTTCGACAGCAATTGTCCTCCACCGCCAAACGGCTACAAAAACTACATGGCAGTTTGTCTATTGTCCGCGAGTTGCTAAAGCGCAACGAGGATGCCGAGGATCCATACATGCCGCTTCTTGTGTGGTGGGCTTTGGAAGAGTTTGTTTCCAACGATCCAAATCAAGTCGTCAGTATGTTTGAAGGAAGGCGTTTGTTTGACGAGGCTATGGTTCAAAAACCGATTCTGGAATTTCTTATGCGACGATTAGCTGCAGAAGGATCGAGGGACTATTTACGGATCAGTGCGCGGTTACTTAATTTGGCCCCGGATGCAAAAAGCAAAAGTTCTTTGTTGGAAGGATTTGAGAAAGCCTATCGTGGCAGGTCAATGGTTGGGTTGCCAGAGGAACTCTTGGATGCCGTGGCCAAAGCGGGAGGAGGTTCATTAGCGATGCAAATTCGTCAGGGCATTCCGACAGTCGCACGGGAAGCTGCAGTGCTTCTGGCTAATGCTTCGGCCAACGAGGAGAGTCTTCGACGTGTAATCGAAGCCATCGGAGAGGTGCCGGTTCCTGAGTTGCTGCCGACTCTGCTCAATCAGTTGAATCGTGAAAGTGATCCTCTTCGCGTAGTAACCTTGTCTGCACTCAGGGCATACAACGATCCATCTGTCGGACAATTTGTAAGTAATGGTTATCCGAATTTTAGCGGCGAAGTTCAATCCGCTGCTCAGACTTTGTTGATGAGTCGGGTCGAGTGGGCGAGCACCTGGGTGAACGCAGTAAAGGATGGAAATATTGCAACCGATTTAATCTCCATTGATGCAGTGAATGGATTAAAGCGATTGGATGATTCATCATTGAACTCTTTAATTAGCGAAATTTGGTCTGACTCCGTAGAGACTTCTTCTGACACCTCGGAAGAAATGAATCAGCTTCGGGAGTTATTAAAGAATGGAGAAAATCCTGATCGTCACAAAGGAAGAGAACTTTTCCTCGCTCGTTGTGGCGCGTGTCATATCTTGCACAATGAAGGCGGTGTGGTTGGTCCTGAATTGACGGGCTATCAACGGAGTGACCTTCATAGTTTACTGCTCGCGATTACGAATCCGAACGCAGAGATACGTGAAGGATTTGAAACTAATATTATTCGTACCGATGACGGTCAAACTCTTGCAGGGTTTATCGTCGATAGGGATGAACATGTAGTGGTTATTCGCCCAATCGGAGGTCAACCCATCGTTCTGGAAGAAGCGCGAATAGAGAGCATGGAAGATGCCGGTGTATCACTCATGCCGCCTGGCCTGCTCATGGGAATGGATGATCAATCCATCGTTGACCTGTTTGCCTATATTCAGGCACCTCAGCCATTGAATTTGAGGCGGTAAGTATTCTTTGATTCTGATATACCTTCTGTTTCGTTTCCTTTTGAATAAAGTACTGCTTCGTGGAATGATCCGATTTTTATAAACTTACACGCAGCCAACCTTCTAACACTATTATGAAAAGCATATTTCAGGAATTCAAAAACTTCGCCGTCAAAGGCAACATGGTAGATCTGGCTGTCGGTATTGTCATCGGCACAGCATTCAGCAATATTCTAACAACAATCGTCAAAAAAATAGTGACACCGCCACTGTCTCTGATGACTGAAAGCGTCAACCTGGCGAATTTAAAATATGTGTTACGTGAAGGTCGGGAAGGAGTCGAAGAGGTAGCTGTGGGCTATGGAGAGCTGTTGGAAGTATCCATCGATTTCTTACTTATCGCGCTCACCATTTTTGTAGTTATAAAAGCGATGAACAAGTTGAAAGCTCAGGCGGAGGATCCCCAGAACCAAAAAGTGGTTACTCCCAAGGATATTCAACTGCTCTCAAATATTGAGAAACTGATTAGCGAGCAAAATGCGCTGCTTAAATCGAAGTAGCTTTGATTTATTGTAATACGGTTCCGCTGGTTCAAATTTCACTGGACGCAATGAATTTGAACCGTTTTATGAAAAGCGTTGAATGGGTCTGGTTTGGCTCCTTCTTTTATTCTCTTCGTCTCCAAAAGCCTAATTTATGTCTCACTCAAAATCTTCCAATTCCCGCCTGTTTGTTTGGGCATTAACTTCTGCGCTGGCTGGGTTCATATTCGGATTTGATACGGTTGTAATATCGGGTGCCGAGCAAAGCATTCAAAAACTTTGGGGGTTGGGTGATGAGCTACATGGTCTTGTTATCAGTGCTGCACTATGGGGTACCGTGCTTGGTGCCTTGCTTGGTGGTATTCCAACAGACCTATTTGGTCGCAAAAAGACCCTGATCTGGGTGGGCGCGCTTTATTTCGTGTCAGCGATCGGATCAGCAATAGCACCAGAGGCATACACGCTTATGATTGCCCGTTTTATTGGTGGAGTTGGTGTCGGTATTTCCACAGTCGCCGCTCCTTTATATATTTCTGAGATCTCACCCGCTGATAAGCGGGGCCGTTTGGCAGGTATGTTTCAGTTCAATATCGTCTTCGGCATCTTGGTAGCATTTCTTTCAAATTTTCTGCTTGGAGGTTTGGGCGAAAATGCATGGCGCTGGATGCTTGGTATTGAGGCTATTCCTGCCCTGATTTATTCTGTGATGTGTTTTGGGATTCCCGAAAGCCCACGTTGGTTAATCGGAAAGCTTGGGAAGCGAGCTGAGGGTATTGAAATCTTGAAGGCTATCCACCCGGAATACACTGAAAACCAATTGGAGTCTAAAGCGGATGAAATTCAATCAGCCTCTGTTGTGACGAAAACTTCTGCTAGATTTTGGACCTCTCGCTTAAAGATTCCAATTCTTTTGGCTTTTTTCATCGCTTTCTTTAATCAGCTTTCCGGCATCAATGCGGTTTTGTATTTTGCTCCCAGGATTTTCGAAATGACAGGTCTGGGTGAAAAAGCTGCGCTGCTTCAATCCATTGGAATAGGAGTAACGAATCTTTTGTTTACCTTTTTAGGGCTTTATTTGATCGATCGACTTGGCCGGCGAACACTGCTATACATTGGTTCGATAGGTTACATAACCTCACTCGGACTTTGTTCTTGGGCATTTTTTTCCGAAAACTACGTAATTGTTCCGGTTTGCATTTTTGCATTCATCGCGTCGCATGCCGTAGGCCAGGGAGCTGTAATCTGGGTATTTATCGGCGAAATCTTTCCGAACCAAAACCGAGCTCATGGGCAAGCTTTGGGCTGTTCTACTCACTGGGTCTTTGCTGCCCTCTTAACCTTGGTTTTCCCAAAAATGGTAACGATGTTTTCTGGTGGTGTCGTATTTCTCTTTTTCGCCTTCATGATGGTCTTGCAGCTCGTTTGGGTAAAAATTGCCGTGCCTGAGACTAAGGGAGTACCTTTAGAGGAAATCGAAGGACGATTAGGTATGAGCTGAGGAAAAATGGGCAAAAATACCTAATTTCACCAAGGCTATTGCATTAGTCAGGAAAAAACTCCAAGATTTGTCCTCGTTTTTTTGATGAACCGCGTTTGTGTTTGGGAAGACAATGAACTATTTATTTGTTGATTCTTAAGGGTTGAAAGTGTTGGTACCATAGGTATTACCCTAAAACTCTACTGGTGGTTCTATCGAGAGAATGGCCAAATAGAACTACTTTTACTGGAAAAAATTTATGATAGACCACGAAAATGAATACAAAGGCCTCTATCGGCCAGAATTTGAGCATGATAGTTGCGGGATTGGTTTTGTCGCTAATCTGAAGGGTGTGAAGTCGCATGAAATCGTTGAGAATGCGCTTAGCATGCTTTGCAATATGGAACATCGAGGTGGCACGGGTTATGATGTAGCCAGCGGCGATGGTGCAGGAATTCTTATTCAAATCCCACATGAATTTTTTGCTGAAGACTGTCGTATTAGAGGTTTCGAGTTACCCTTAGAAGGTGAGTATGGTGTAGGCATGGTATTTTTCCCTAAGGAAAAGCAATGCAGAGATGCCTGTCGCGCCCTGCTTTCAGAGCATATCCATGATTTAGGCTTTTCTTTGATCGGATACCGTCATGTATCCAAGGACAACAGCATGATCGGTCAAGCCGCTCTTGATACCGAACCGCAAATTGAGCAGGTTTTTATCGGTAAGCCGGATGACCAGTCCAGTGAAGAATTTGAGCGGAAGCTGTATGTGCTTAGGAACTATACCATCCATACCGCTCACAGGGAAATTACCAATGCGCGGAAGAGTTTTTACATCGCATCGTTGTCCTCGCGAACAATCGCCTATAAAGGCCAGTTTACAACAGACCAGGTGAGGCAGTATTTTCTTGAACTTCAGGATGAGAGAACTGTGTCGGCTCTGGCCATGTTTCATTCAAGGTTCTCGACCAACACGTTTCCTTCCTGGAGACTGGCTCAACCTTTCAGGTATCTTTCTCACAACGGTGAAATTAACACCGTAATGGGTAATATCAATTGGATGCGGGCCCGGGAGGCCATATTGGAAAGCGTCAATTTCACTCCGGAAGAGCTGAAGATGCTTCACCCGATCTGCGACAAAATGATGTCCGATTCCGCGAACCTCGATATGGTGATCGAGCTGCTTGTCCTGAGCGGCCGTCCGCTGGCTCAGGTCATGATGATGGTGGTGCCTGAAGCGTGGCAGACCCAGACGGATATGGATCCCGTAAAACGAGCTTTTTACGAATATTACTCCTGCATAATGGAACCGTGGGACGGTCCCGCCTCCATTTCTTTCACGGACGGAAAAATTATCGGAGCCACCCTGGATCGCAATGGGTTGCGCCCATCGCGGTACCTGGTGACGGACGACGACATGGTTGTAATGGGTTCCGAGACCGGTTCCTTGACGATAGATCCCGCGCGAGTGGTGATGAAGGGACGTCTACAGCCAGGTAAGATCTTCATTGTAGACCTCGAGCAGGGCCGGATTATTTCCGATGACGAAGTGAAAGCGGAAATTTGTTCCCGCCAGCCTTATGGTGAGTGGCTGGAAAAAAACAAGATTATGCTTAGCGACCTTCCAGTGCCCGATAAGGAGCATAGACGGTCCAAGGAACGCTCGTTGAAAAGGCGGCAGAAAGCCTTCGGGTACACACAGGAAGATTTGAATACCATCCTTAAGCAGATGGTGGATACTGGTACGGAACCACTTGGCTCGATGGGTGCGGACAATCCGATTGCGATTCTTTCGGATCGTCCTCAACAGTTGTCCAACTACTTCAAGCAACTCTTTGCCCAGGTAACCAATCCTCCCATTGATCCTATTCGGGAAGAGATGGTCATGTCGCTGCAAAGCTATATGGGGGCTTCCCTCAACCTCCTGGATGAGACGCCGAGGCATTGCCACAAAGTGGAGATGACTCAACCTGTACTTTCAAATGAGGAGATGCAGAAGATCCGCTACATCGACCACGATCATTTCCAATCCAAAACAATCGAATGTATTTTTCTGGCGAATGGAAAGCCGGGTGCACTGAAATATGCCTTGGACCGTATCTGCCGTTATGCCAGAGACGCCGTTAATGATGGATTTTCCATTATTATTCTAACGGACAGGGGAATGGATAGTGACCACGCACCAATTCCGTCGCTTCTAGCCACGGGAGCGGTTCACCATTATCTGATTCGTCAAGGTTTACGCGCCAAAGCCGATATCATTGTGGAGGCTGGCGATATAAAGGAAACACACCATTTTGCCACGGTTTTGGGTTATGGAGCTTCGGCCATCAATCCTTACCTTGCCATCAGAACGTTGGAAGATCTCAAGGAGCAGGGTATTATCGATCCGCTTCAGACTGACGATGAAGTGTTTTATAGATACAAGAAGGCCATTAACAGTGGACTGTTGAAAATCTTCTCTAAAATGGGAATTTCAACGCTGCAATCCTATCAGGGTGCACAGATTTTTGAAGCACTAGGAATTAGTAGTGCAGTGGTAAAGAAGTACTTCACCGGAACGATCAGTCGTATTGAAGGGCTTGGATTGGACGAAATTGCCAAGGAAGCTTTGATGAACCATCGGCAGGGATTTCCAATTGATGACAATATTATAGAAAACGATGTGCTTGATTCCGGAGGGGAATACGCCTGGCGTATGGATGGAGAACGGCACTTGTTCAACCCGACCACTATCCGTCTGTTACAGCATTCGACTGCGGCAAATGATCGTAAGATGTTCGATCAATATACCAAAGTGGTAAACAATCAGTCACGCGATGCATTTACTTTGCGCGGATTAATGGAGTTCAATTTTGATCGTCCATCCATTCCAATCGAGGAAGTGGAGCCAGCAGAAAACATTTTTAAACGTTTCGCTACTGGTGCTATGTCCTTTGGATCTATTTCTTGGGAAGCACACACGACTTTGGCTATAGCCATGAATCGCTTGGGCGGAAAAAGTAATAGCGGTGAAGGAGGAGAAGATCCAATACGGTTCAATCCTGATCAAAATGGAGACCTGAAAACATCGCGGATCAAGCAGGTGGCTTCCGGACGTTTTGGTGTTACTTCGCATTACCTGACGAACGCCGATGAGCTTCAAATCAAGATGGCCCAAGGTGCCAAGCCGGGCGAAGGTGGGCAGTTGCCTGGTCACAAGGTGGACGCATGGATTGGTCGAGTTAGGGGATCCACTCCAGGCGTGGGCCTTATTTCCCCACCGCCTCACCATGATATTTATTCCATTGAAGATTTGGCACAGTTAATTTTTGACCTCAAGAATGCCAACCGGAAAGCACGTGTAAATGTGAAGCTGGTTTCTGAGGCAGGGGTCGGCACTATTGCTGCCGGGGTCTGTAAGGGCTATGCCGATGTGGTTCTGATCGCCGGACACGATGGCGGGACGGGAGCATCTCCATGGAGCTCGATCAAACATGCTGGATTGCCGTGGGAGTTGGGTCTGTCTGAGACCCACCAAACCTTGGTTCGAAACCGGTTAAGAAGTCGTATCGTTGTTCAAACAGATGGCCAATTGAAAACACCTCGGGATTTGGCAATAGCCACGTTGCTAGGTGCGGAAGAGTGGGGCGTTGCCACCGCAGCATTGGTCGTTGAAGGCTGTATCATGATGCGGAAGTGTCACCTCAATACCTGTCCAGTGGGAATCGCCACCCAGGACAAAAATCTGAGGAAACTTTACAATGGCAAGGTGGAGCATGTTATCAATTTCTTCACTTTCATGGTGGAAGGGTTGCGTGAGATTATGGCAGAGCTTGGCTTCCGCACCATCAATGAAATGGTGGGACAGAGTCAGTGTCTTAAATTCAGGGACAACATCGATCACTGGAAGTATAAGAACCTGGACCTGTCGCCGATACTTTATCGTGAAAAACCCCGTAAGGGTGACGCGCTTCACCAGGCTATTCCGCAAGAGCATTTGATAGCCAACGTGCTGGACCGGCGTTTGATCGTGGATGCGGCTTCTTCGCTGGACGATGGAACGCCCGTAAAGCTGGAATACAAAATTGTGAATACGGACCGCACGGTGGGCGCGATGCTTTCCAATGAAATTTCCAAACGCTATCATGGTGAGGGTTTGAAGGATGAAACCATTGACGTGAAGTTCCGGGGTTCAGCTGGTCAGAGTTTCGGTTGTTTTACAGCTAATGGTGTTCGATTTGAACTCGAGGGAGATTCGAATGACTATTTTGGAAAAGGATTATCCGGCGGATCGCTGATCGTATATCCGGATAGAAATGCTCCATTCAAGGCACGGGACAATATCATCATCGGCAATGTCGCCTTCTTCGGTGCGACCGGTGGAAAGGCTTTTATCCGTGGTATCGCCGGCGAGCGTTTTTGTGTGCGTAACTCAGGGGTGACCGCCGTTGTCGAAGGTGTCGGAGATCACGGTTGTGAATACATGACTGGAGGAAAGGCGGTGATTCTAGGTGAAACAGGTCGGAACTTTGCCGCTGGTATGTCTGGTGGTGTTGCTTATGTCTATGATCTGAGCGGCAAGTTTTCTTCTCGCTGCAACATGGAGATGGTTAAGCTGGGACCTGTAGAGCACCCGGATGATATTGCAGATCTTAAGTCCTTGATTGAAGAACATCTGGCCTCAACGAAATCCGAGGTGGCTGAAGAGATCCTGGATGACTGGTACAACAATCTTGGCAATTTTGTCAGAGTAATGCCGGTCGATTATGAACGGATGCTCGGCTACATGGAGGAGGCCCGTGCCACCGGAAAGTTCGAAGAGGAAAATGATATCGCAGAAGAAGCATTCGGAATGCACTTGCGTCACCTGGCCGCTAAATAACAACGCTAATAACAAATATACTTTTGATATATGGGAAATCCTAAAGGATTTATAAACATCAATAGAAACCTTCCTCAGGATCGTGATCCTGTCCTGCGTGTAGGTGACTGGGAAGAAGTGCATACTGAAATGGCGGTAAGCGACATACAATCCCAGGCCTCTCGATGTATGGATTGCGGTGTGCCGTTTTGTATGGCTGCTGAATCTTCGCAGGGACCTGGAATTGCCGGATGTCCGGTAAACAACCTTATTCCTGAATGGAATGACCTGGTTTATCGTGGCCTTTGGAAGGACGCGTTGGCCCGATTACTTAAGACGAACAATTTCCCTGAGTTTACCGGCCGTGTGTGTCCGGCTCCTTGCGAAAGCTCCTGTGTCTTGGGCATCAATGCACCACCGGTCACGATCAAACACCACGAAGTGGCCATCATTGATCGTGGGTTTGAAATGGGTTGGGTTGAACCGCATCCTCCCAAGTCCCGCACCGGAAAGACAGTAGCGGTGGTAGGATCTGGTCCAGCAGGACTCGCTTGTGCCGCCCAACTGAATCAGGCGGGTCATTTGGTTACGGTATATGAACGCGCTGATCGTCCGGGTGGGTTGCTCATGTATGGTATTCCCAATATGAAACTTGAGAAGCATGTTGTTGAGCGACGTATCCGCCTGCTCGAAGACGAAGGTATTACCTTTGTCTGCAACACCACTATCGGAAATGACATCCCGGCGGATAAGCTGAAAGAGGATTTCGATACGGTGGTAATTTGCACCGGAGCAACTGTTCCACGTGACCTTCCTATTGAAGGTCGCGAACTCAAAGGTGTCCATTTTGCAATGGAGTTTCTTGGAAAGAATACCAAGAGCCTCATGGATAGTAAGCTTCAGGATGGAAATTACATTTCGGCGCATGATAAACATGTCGTTGTAATCGGTGGTGGTGATACAGGTACCGATTGTGTGGGTACATCGCTTCGGCACGGCTGCAAACACGTACAGCAGTTGGAAATTTTGCCAAAGCCTCCCGATGAGCGCGCGCCCAACAATCCTTGGCCTCAATACGCCAGAACTTTAAAAGTGGATTACGGTCAGGATGAAGCCATTGCCATTCAAGGCGAGGACCCACGCTCTTATTTGGTCACCACCAAGAAATTTGTCGGCGATGATGAAGGCAATGTGAAGGAGCTGCATACCTGTTTAATTGAATGGCAACGTCAGGACGATGGTCGCATGATTCCGGTCGATGTTCCAGGAAGTGAAAAGGTCATCAAGGCCGAGTTGGTACTACTAGCCATGGGCTTTCTTGGACCTGAAGGTGGTGTGCTCGATCAATTGGGAGTGAGCAAAGATGCTCGATCCAACGCTCAAGCCGAATACGGGAAATACCAGACAAACGTCGAAGGTGTCTTTGCCGCCGGTGATGCACGTCGCGGTCAGAGTCTTATCGTCTGGGCCATCAACGAGGGTCGGGGAGCTGCGCAGGCTGTTGATACTTATTTGATGGGTAAGAGTTACTTGCCGCTTTAGGATCACGACACATTTGTGCTTTTTGTTTATTCGGCACGGGTCTAATACCCCGCCGCTTGCGGCGTTCTAAAATTTTCAATTTCAAATCTCAAATACCCCGCAGCTGCGAAGTGGTTGGCGACCGCAAGGGGGAGGGCTTGCCCCGGGGATTATTTATGAGGTCCCTTTAGGTGATCGATGACCTTGATCTGTAGTCACTAGCTTTTCGGATGCCTTATCCGGTGGAATTAAGGTTTACTCTGACTGAACAGCCATTGCCAAATATCCTCCGAACGATCACAACGATCATTGCTGTAACGTGTAAGGTAGCCCTTTTCTTCGTCGTCTCCTTGATAGTTGAAAGCCTGGATCCATGAGTTGTGTTTCACGTCTCGCAGCTCTGTGTATTTCATCACTGCACCATGTTCTGAAAGCATGGCGAAGGCAGCTCGGGAATATTTCACATCTATCAGCGGATCAGCATCCCCATGAAAGCACCAGATCGGAATGTCCGTTAGGGATTTGATTTGCTCAGGCTGGAATTCGAAACGACCACATACAGGGATGGCCGCGGCGAACAGATTTGGCCGGGCCAGAACAATGTTCCAGGTTCCGATACCTCCGCCCGAAGATCCCAATGCATAAATCCGCGATTCATCGATGGGAAACTCCTTTTTGATTTCATCAATCAACTCGAAGACTTTTAATAAATCATTCCTCACGTAATAATTTTTTACTCGGTCATCGTCTGGTTTGGGTCCCCAAATCCCGCCGGGTTTCCGCTGGGGAACAATAACCACACAGGGGTATTTCTCCCTCCATGATTCTTGGGCCATGATCCCGTTCCAATCGCGTAAATTACTTCGATTGTCGTTTCCGATGCCACCCGACCCGTGTAAGCTGATAATGAGCGGGTAACGTTGATCTGCTTGAGTTTCGAGCGGCTTCAACAAGCGATAGGGCATCGATTTGTAGCTGCGTGCCTCGTAGGTATCGATGAGTGATTTATCGCCAATTCCAGTCCCGAGATTCGGTCGCTTTTTTTGAAACGTTTTCATGAAGTAGTTACCCGCTTCATCTTCGGTTAGCGTTCTATCCTGATTCGCGTCCGATAGAGGATGATGAGTTAGCATTTGGGCAAGCTCTTCGATGCTGTCGGCGTGAACCGTTAGGTTCATGGAAAAAATAGTGAGTGAAATGAGAAAGAGTTTCATGGCCTGTCACTATGCAAGCTGCGCTGGATTACTGCCAGTTTAATCAATGCATTCCTGCAGTTCTAAGATTATTTATAGGACCCGCCTAACAATTGCTGAATGTTGTCTCCAAGGACCTTTCGCTCGTGGTCGGGATCGAGTTTGAGCATTCGGATCTTTTGAAGCTCGATGCGCGAGTCGACCAAGGGGCCGTCGGTGCCGAAAATCAGCTTGTGGTGAGGTAATTCCCTGGCTGCCCGTTCCAGGTATAGGAAGAACACGACGGACGAAGTTTCGAGAAAGAGATTCGGGTGACGTTTGGTAGCTTCGATGGCGCGAAGGTGCTCTGTCCATTTTCGAGATCCAAAGCTTCCCAGGTGAGCGAGGATGAAGTTGGCTTTGGGATGCGACTCAATCGCCTCATGGCAGATGTCTACTTCGGGTGGATGAAACAAAATCGGGATGCTCAATTCTTCAGCCGCATCCATCATTTCCTGGGATGGCACTCCGTGGAGTTTTAGACCTTTCAAACCGAGTTCATTGACTTCGTGCTTAAGCAGATTTCTGATTTTACCTGCCTCTGTTTTAGCATCGTGCTTGGCAAACCCGATTAACTTGTTCGGCCATTTTTTGACAAAGCCAGCGATCTCCTCATTGGCCGCTTTGTAGGTGCGATTGTTGATGGGGAAAATGATGGTCTGGTCGATTCCGACTTCCTCCATCTTTCGGAGTGTTTCTTCAGGATCATTAAACTTAGTCCAGGGAGCGTGTCCGTCACCAGCTATTCCGTAGTTCAATCCTTTGCCTGCATGGCAATGCGCATCGATGATTTTGGATGATGTGTTGTGAGTAGCGGAATAACTTCGTTTGGCGAAGGCGACCGCCAAAATGGCGAGAAGGGTTTTGTGGAGAAACTTGCGGCGGTTGAAAGGAAACTTATGCATGTGAGGATAGGTATGGGCGCCTGGGGAGGGTCGCGATTAAAATGTTATTTTGTGCTTCGCTTATAGATGTGTCACTCTGTTCGGTAGCTCCTACATTATTTGAAGCGGGAAGCTAGGGCGTGCCGCGCCGAGACCGCCGGAAAGTAAGAATGGTAATAGGATGTGATTGGGTTGGATTTATTGAACCCTAAGTTTCTGAAACTCCTGATAACCTTCCCAGGCGATGCTTTGAAGATCGGCCTGATCTTTCTTTGAGAAAATCTTTGTTATGGGGAGGCCGTCGCGGTCTTTGGTTTTGTCGGTTTCGAGAAAGCGAATGTCCGTAACCTGGTCTATCGGGAGGCCTTGCGGGCTCTCGTCGAAGATGGCGGCGTAAAGGGTGCAAGCGCTAAGGTAGGACAGCGTCTGGTTGAGATGGGCGTCGTTAATGAAGCGAAGCGGTAAGTCTGGACGTTGGGTCTGGCAGCGGTGGGCAATCAATGCCATGGGGGCGGCTTTGGCTCCTAGGTTGTTCGCCAGCCTCGCGATAGACTTGGTTTTCTTGAGAATGGGAGCTTTGTCCGGAGTGGAGATGAGGGGTTCTGCGTTTTGTTTGGTAGGAGTTGTAACGTAGAGAACAATCCGGGCGCCCTGCTCTTTAGCTAGCGCTGCATACTTGGGAGCGTATTGCATTTAGAAGGAGTCATCGCCATCGAGGTCGTCCCGATAGGATTGCAGAATGATGAGGTCCCATTTTTCGCGATTGGATTCATAGGTTTTGAGTAGAGCTGATTGTCTCTTGAGGCCCGCAGGTGCGTATTTGTCTTTGGGGTCTTTGACGGCTTCTTCCAGTGCTTCAACCGTTGCTTTGATTTCGGCACCAGTCACGGCATGCTGATTGACTATGTGTTGGGTCCCTAAACGCCAATGATCTTTCAATGTGCGACCACCGTAGATGACCGAAGTTGTCTTAAACGTGAGTCCTGGATTACCCGCTTCTGCCATTTCCTTTACGACATTGGCCAGGTTGTGACGTGCGGTGTAGCTGTTCCCAATAAAGAGAACGTTGACGGAGGATTTCTTGGCCGCAAATGCAGTGTGTGTCGCGGCAGAAAATAAAAGAAGCGTGCAGAGGATGCGGAAGGCTGAATGATTCATGCTAATATTTAGAAAAGATGAGACCGAAAAGACGAGATATATAACATCGCCGCGTTGCGGCTAGATGCGTTCCGCAACAGGATGGAGCTTTGCTCCAACTGGAAATAGTTGATTGGTTATTAAGATTGTTGTCCCTCTCAATAATTGAGATTCTTGCTCGCGAAGCGATCCTGTTCGACGGAGTCGATCCAGTGAACGCAGTGAGCGATGTTAGAATAGATTTTGTAGACCTCGCCGCGCTGCGGCTGGATGCCTTCCGCCGTCGCATAGTAACGGCGTATCAAAACTCAGGGTGCCTTGTGGCAGGGTTCAAGGTAAGCTCAGCAACTATGCATCTTTGAAACTCAGTATCTCAAACAAACCAAAGCCTGTGAGCCGTTTCACCAAGGATCGCTTTTTTCGAGGAATCATCCAGGCCTAGCTCGTGGGTAAATAGTTTCAAATGTTGGGCGTAGCTGACCTTGGGTTGGAAGAGGGCAGTGGGAAAATGACTTCCCCAGACACAACGTTGAGGCGTAAATACATCAATGAGCATTTTGCAGCTGTCGTGCATATCTCGGCAAGGATAGGGCTCTTTCGTGCCGAGCGGGATAAGCGTAAGTTTAGTGTGTAGGTTCGGTAGCTTCGCCAAATCAAGTACTGCTTTTAAAGTAACATTGTAAGTGTCGCCCAGCTTAAGACCCAAGCAATGGTCGAGGACGATTGACAACCCGGGATGACGCTTCGCCATCGCCTTAATTTCTTCATGCTTATCGTATTTGCTGAGCACGTTTATGACGATGCCCAGCCGCTCGGCAGTGGTCCACAATTTCTCTACACCGGGATCATCCAAGTTTCCGCTCTTGGCCGGGACACTGCGCATACCGCGAACATTGAATTCGGAAACGTAGTATTCCATCATCTCCGGACTGTAGGGATTGTCGGGATCGAGGGTGACGACTCCGACCATAAAATCAGAATTGGCTCGGGAACTGTCCGCGGTAAATCGATTGTCCCAAAGATAATACGAGCTGGGTTGAACGGCGGTAACATGACGAACCCCAGCCGCCTTCATTTCCTGCTTCAGGTGCTCAAGAAATCCAGTGCCAGCAGGAGGACGGTTTGGATTTTCTCTAGTCGGATATTTGTTATCGTCCCCGCTATAGAGATGGGCGTGGCAGTCGATGATGAGCTCTGGTTTTCCATCGGCAGCCAGCATGCTTTTCGAGGACGTTGCCAGAGCAGCGGTAGCGATGCCTGCGGTTTGAATAAACCTTCTGCGAGTAACAGTCGGATCTTTCATGCTTTTCTAATGGATTCTGAATA
This sequence comes from Verrucomicrobiota bacterium, assembly GCA_027622555.1. Lineage (NCBI taxonomy): Bacteria > Pseudomonadati > Verrucomicrobiota > Verrucomicrobiota bacterium. The sequence continues at coordinate 4,993 of JAQBYJ010000011.1, read as the reverse complement.
GGGCATATCCTCCCTCAATCAGGTATTTTATTTTTCTTTTTTCGAGTAACTCGATGAATTCGCGGAAATGTCGGGTCAGCATATTTTTCTCCCAAACGGTTAATCGTTTCCACTGCTGCTATACGCTTTCATGAGTTCTGATCTTCCAGTACGAACTATCCTGCCTTTCGTCTCTTAATCGCCGTATTCGAACATTTTCCATAGTAGAAACGCTAGTAAATGGACCAGGGAGAGCAACAGGAAAGATGTCCTTCTTTCATCCATTTGGGGCTCGCCACTCCGCTGATTGACGTCGTTACTCATTCCCCTAATCTTCTACTCAGGTACTCTTTTGTGTTCTCTGTGCTTCTTGTGGTTTCCTAGATTCAATCCTTCAACAGTTTATCAAATCGCGACTTGAGTATAGAGTCAGAAGGTTACTGAACTTAATTGAACAAGCAAACAGAGATAACGGAGGCTCTTAGTATTTATAGAGGTCCACCTTCTGTTGCCTCAGCTAGCACCGGTTAAAAAATATTATTCCTTACTGTTGTGGTTTTTCTGCCGCGTTGAAATTTGCGGTTCGGCGTTCCCAGGGAAATTACAGCTGAAGCAGTTCCTGCATAACATAACTCTGGGCGGTAGCGGGCCATGGTCGGCCTCAGGATTAAAATACTTCGTTTAATTCAACTGTTGCCTGTAAGGGATTGATTAGTATTTCTGTCTACACTAATTCATTTTATCAATCTCATGAAACTACCTCTTTTAATCTCCTTCCTTCTATTTTTAGGCCACTCAGCCTTTTCGGCCGTCGAACCCATTCCGCCCTTCATGGGTGACTGGCAAGGTGGTTGGGTCAATGCGCCAGCTAAGGACGGCAACGCCAAAAACAATCCGGCACTGGTAGCACGAGTGATCGGTCTTGGTGGTGACCTTTACGAAATCCAAATCATGGAGGAATTCGACAAGAGGGCGGATTACAAGGTAAAGACCGAATCTACCTGGAAGAATGGAAAACTCTCCTTTGATCAAAAAGAATATAAAGGTGAGATCACGGCTTCCACTTTCACAGGGACCAAAACCAGCGGCGATTTGGTCACTCCTTTCGAACTAAAACGACTTCACCGCACTTCTCCTACGGCTGGCTTGGAGCCACCACTCGGAGCGATCGTTTTATTCGATGGAAAAAACATGGATGCCTGGCAGCATGGGGATGGCGAGAAAGTAACCTGGACAGTAAAAAACGGAGTGGTCGAAATTCTTCCGAAAAAAGAAAACAACGACAAAGGTGGATCGATAACGACGCGTCAGTCCTTTGGAGATGTGAAAGTACATCTGGAGTTCAATCTACCCTACGAACCGGAAGGTAGAGAGCAGCATCGTGGAAACAGCGGTTTCTTTGTCCCAGGAGGTTACGAAATTCAAATCCTCGACAGCTATGGCCTTGGAGGCATGTGGAACGAGTGCGGTGCGCTTTATAAGCAATCTCCTCCGCAAGTGAATATGTGTTGGGCACCCGGTGTTTGGCAGACCTACGACATTGAATTTAAGCGTATGCGCATGGATGCAGAGGGCAACAAAGTGGATGATGCGGTTATCTCTGTTTGGCACAATGGTAAGCTGGTTCACAATCAACTCGCGTTGAAGGGAACGACTTCCAATAATCAGGCTGGTCGCATGCTACCGGAGTCAGGGAAAAGTGGTTCTCTCTCGCTACAAGATCACAGCCACAAACTTCAGTTCAGAAATATCTGGGTCGTTGAGTTGTAGTTCGTATTTTTCTACTCCGATGGGAAGAACTCGATAGTCGGGTGCAACAAGGGTTCCGGGTACTGCCCCAGTTCTTCACGAAAGATGGCTTCAGCTTCCCTCAAGCTTTTCGATTTCTGCATCGCAAGTATCCCGCGTGAGTTTGCTTCGGCAATTGTCTTGGGGTCGAAAAACGTGTCCGAGCCAATGTCTACACCTACAACCAGGTCTATGCTCTAGCGCACAAGGAGAGTAGGCGGAGCCTGCTCGGTACCGAGTTTACGACAACTGAAAGTATTTAGTTATCCGGTTTGTTGGCTATTACAGTGTTTCAAGTTTTAGGGGATAGTGCTTGGCGATGAATTCAAAATCCCGGTCTTTGTGCAGGACATTAGCTCCGGTCTCGATGGCGGACGCAGCAATCAGACAATCGATAATGCTTCTTATTCTGATTCCTTTTCGCTGCAGGTCTTGGTAAATATCAGCTGCAAGCAAGATGGTTGAACGCTTCTGCGGTGCAAGGACCAGGTCTCTGAATTTTATTTCGATTTTCTTTCTATCTTTCTTTTCTCTCAGTCCTTGGATGATCTCCAGGAGAATCATGTGGGTGTAGACGATAGATTCACGATCCTCGATTAACCACTTCAGCCTTTCTTTGGTCCAGTGATCACCACCTTCAAGAAAGTCGATCCAGACGCTGGTATCGACGAGAGTCATTTCTCGAATCGGCCTTTGCGAATTTCATCGAGGTCACCTTCCCAGGTAAAGGCACCCTCGAGCGCAAGAATGCTTTTTTGGTTTTCTTTTCGGACTAATTCGCGAAGTGCAAGGTCCACGAGTTCTCTCTTGGTTTTTAAGCCCGTGGCTTTCAAACCCTTGCTCACAAGGGTGTCATCAAGGTTTATGTTTGTCCTGCTCATACACCACTAATCGTTAATGTGGTGTATGATGTCAATTCACTTTTCAGCCAACAAGGTAATTACAGCAATGTTAAAGTTTATGCTCTTGGCTTTTAATTGCTTACAAAAGCCGTGGCAATTGAGAGAGCGGACAAGAGAACTTAATAAAATTCTCAAAATTGCCAGAAATCCCAAAGTTCAGGATCACCCTAAACGAATCGATTGGCCTCTGCTCCTCCCCGGGCGATCTGTTCATTCCCGAAAAAGTGACAGCTGAAGACGGGGCCGAGTTTTCGATACGGTTCAAGAAAGATGCACGTTGGTTTTTAAAAATACAATGGATCTACTCGATGTCCCGGCGTATCGAGTGAGAAACTCGGCATTTCTCTATCGAGCGATGTTGATGGCATGGGAGTTTAGTTAGCCTCGAATTCTCTGAGCAGGGTATCGATTTCTATATAGGCACTTCGCTTTTTCGATTCTTCCATCGAGGCGGTTTCAAAACTGTTGCGTGCGAAATTTGCCAACTGTGAAGCGCTTGCACCAAGACCTTGGCTTACCGCCAGGTAATCGTCCCTCAATTCGTTTCCGAAGATGAATGGATCGTCGGTGTTGATGGTGCAACGCACTCCCATTTTTTCCAATTTAAGGATGGGGTGTTCCCCCAATGATGGTACGGCCCGTAACTTCACATTGCTGATGGGGCATACGTCGAAACTCGCTCCTTCGGCTGCGGCCAAATAAACGACGGACTCATCTTCAATGGTTTGAACTCCATGTTGAATCTTGGTCACTCCCAATTCCTCAATAACTTCCCGAACACCGTTAGGACCGGTGAGTTCCCCGGCATGAGCCTTGGTTAATTTCCCTGCCAATTTCGCTGCCAGCCAAAATTCTTTAATCCATGCTTGTAAAGGAAACTGTTCAGGCCCGTGCAGATCGATGCCGTCTATATGCGGACACTCTAAAATCTGGCCCAGGTATTTTTCATGATCACTTTCAAATTTTCTGTGGTGCAATCCAACGAACAAGCGAACGACAATTCCGGCTGGAATCGCCGACTTTACGGCCTCGGCAATTTCTTTAATACCCACGCCCGAGCGTTCAACGGCAAGTGCTGCAAAACTGATTTCAGCATAGCGTACATTTTCTTTGATCCGTTGAAGAAGAATTTCTTTAGCGGTGGTTGCAAATCGTTCCGGACTATTGAGCCACGGAACTGCGTAGTTTCGAATGAAGCCCTCGAACTCTTCAAAATCTGTAAAACGAAAATCATCCTTCCAGGAGGGAGGAGGCTCGCTGTATTTTTCAGGATCCTCCGCCTGCATAATATGCCAGGGAGCGCTGCCATCCAGGTGAAGGTGGTGTTCTGCTTTGGGTAAAGCATCGATAAACGGTAACAGTTTTGAGTCGGTGGTCATTTTATCGAGAGTAACTTTTGTTCTTACTTTAACCTGTCATGAGGTTGGTCGAATGATTGAGATCTACCGGGCGCAATGCAAACCGGAATTAATCTCCTGAGGGTTTCTTCTTTTTAACTTGTAATTCCCCGTGGTCTCTGGCGCGGGGTCGGTGACTGATAGGAAGTTTGAGTATTCGAAATCGGCAGCGAGCTACCTCCTACAGGTGTATTTGCGATACGAAATGTAGGAGGTAGCTTGCTGCCGAGCATACCATCAACGATGTCTGCTCAGTCTTTTGGAGAAAGTGAAAATGATAAGTAGAAAGCGAACATCTGGTGGGATGTTTTAAGCCTTTCATACCCGGTGGTCTCTGCCACAGGGTTTTGATTTTTTTAACCACCCGCTTCGTGCGTCGCTCAAAGATCTGTGAGGGACGGATCGCGAGAGGACACCCGCCGTCGCTTCCAGCAATGGCTCGGCACAGTAAAGGACATAGAGCAGCAAAGCCACAACTAGAGTTTTACTCAACCACAGATTACTCAGATGGGCACGGATATGGTAATGATTTCTTAACCACGATGGTCACCAACTGACACGAATCAGAAGGTAGGGACCGATCGTCGAGCGGTCCGATATTCTGAAAGATTGGTTCGTGCATTTTTATTATTCGAACCCTTCGACATTGCTCAGGCCAAGAAAGGGCAAGCTAACGGAGAGAACGGAGGGAAAAATTAATACAACTCTGTTTCCTTGTTCAAAGCATTTTTCTAAACGGAAAAAAGATACAAATTTCAACCATCAGCCGTGCCTTGGCGGAGACTGCGGTTAAACTTTGGTTGCGGCTTCAAGTCCATTCGTGGGTAAGTTTTTCTCCAACTAGTACCATGTAACACATAAAGTTTCGTATAGACAGGCTTCTGAGATTGCGCCATGTTTGAGTCATGGCACCAAGATATAAAATCA